>JAZQOP010000136.1:0-6891 GCA_045627965.1 Kiritimatiellia bacterium
TCGGAGAGCGGGCCCTACCGAATGGGGCCTTGTGAGTGTGGGGATTCGACGGGTATGCGAATCCGCATAGGGGGGCGAATGGCAGGGGGCCGGGGGCTAGGTGGAAAATTTGCGGGGCGAAGTGAAAGATTTTTTGGGGCGGGGGCGAGTATGAAGAGAGGGCCGCCCGGCCCTTGGAGGTCCGTCGTGCAGGTGCACGACGAGGAACGGGATTATGAATTTGACAGACACGGAAGTGGCGAATAGGCTTGGGAACGGCACTGGAACCCCCGGGAAAATCCGTGGATTCCGGCGCCGGACATTCCAATTTTCGCATCTTTTGCGAGATCAAACCGGTCGGCAGGAACCTGAGAAATTTCACGACAAGGCATTCTTCGCAAGGACGCGCCCTGTTGGGCGCGCTTCTTCCGTGTCTTTGTCGGGCTTCTCAGGGCCTCTGCTGACCACGGCTGGAGGCGCGCTTTTTTGTCGGTTCGGACGCGTCGCCGCCGCGACAGCATCGGAGCCGGCGGAGGCAAATGGCGTCAGGGAAGCATGGCCAGTTCAACCCATGGGGCGAAAATGAGGGCCGCTCTTTCGCCAGAGCTTCTGCGGGAGGCGTATGCCGCCATGCGGCGCACCTACGCCGCCAACCTGCGGCGTATCCGCAAGGCGCGGGGACACAAGCGCTTTGGGGCGGCGATGGGGCTCGGCGTTTCCACTAGCACCTGGGGACGTTGGGAGGCCGCCCAACGGTTCCCTTCGCCGCCTCTCCTCGCCGCCATTGCCGCCTTCCTGGACACCCCCATCGCCGACTTTTTTGCTCCCGTTCCGCGAGAAAATGAACGCTAGCGAGGGTCCATTTCCTGACCTTTCAGGTTGCCACGGTGGCAACCCGAATGTCTTGTACCTTGCCATCCGCGCCGCTAGGATTCCTCCGTCGGTTGCGTTGTGGACGCGGTGGCCGCGAAGTCCGAAACGATTTGGCAGTGGCTTGTCGGCATGTGTTTGTGAGCAGTAGAGAATAAGGAGTTAGCATGGCAATTATTCCGGTTTTGAAGTGGGAAGCGCCACCCAATGTGTTCGCCTATAAATTCCCGAATGCCCAGCTGACGACGCAAAGTCAACTTGTGGTTGCCGAGTCTCAGGAGGCTTTCCTTTTTAAGGAAGGCGAGATGGTGGGGCCGTTCGGGCCGGGACGGCATGTGTTGAGCACGAAGAACTACCCGGTTCTGACAAAATGGGTGAGCAAGCTGATTTCAGGAGGGGTTTCGCCTTTTACGGCCGAGGTTTGGTTTGTCAACAAGGCGATTCCGCTGAATGTGCGATGGGGGACGTCCGATCCCATTCAGGTGCAGGACGCCAAATACGGCGTCATGCTGCCCGTCAGGGCCTACGGGCAATATGGAGCGCAGGTCGAGGACGGCGGGAAGTTCCTGGTCAAGCTCGTGGGGTCGATGCCGGCCTTCACGGAGAAGACGCTGGGCACCTTTTTCCGCGGGATTTTCCTGGCGGAAATCAAGAGCGTGCTCGGGAGCTACCTGATCGACAAGAAGATTTCCGTGCTCGAGATGGCGACCCATCTCTCCGGGATTTCGGCATTTCTTAACGAGCGGCTGACGGCGCGCCTGGAACCCTACGGGTTGCGGATGCTCGAGTTTTCCGTGGCCTCGATTTCGACCAACGAGAGCGATCCCGCGGTCAAGCGCCTCAAGGAGGCCCTCGCCCGCAAGGCGGAGATGAACATCCTCGGCTACAACTACCAGCAGGAACGGTCGTTCGACGTCATGCAGAAGGCGGCCGCCAACGAAGGCGCGGGCATTTCGCCGCTCATGGGGGCCGGGATGGGGTTGGGGATGGGGATGGGATTCGGCGCCCCCATGGGGGCGGCGGCGGGGGCCATGGCGCAGAACCTGTCCGCGCCGCCGACTCCCTCCGCCTCCACGCGGACCTGCCCCAGCTGCGGGCGGAGCGTTCCCGGGAACGCGCGTTTTTGCCCCGAGTGCGGGCATTCGTTCGCCGCTCCCGCCAAACCGGAAATCCGGTGTTACAAGTGCTCCGGCACCATCGCGCCCGGCGCGAAGTTCTGCCCAAGTTGCGGGTCGCCCTACCGGCCGTGCCCCGCGTGCGGCGCCAGTTTGCCCCCGGACGCGGGCGTCTGTCCGTCCTGCGGCAAGCCTTTGCCCATCCGTTGCGCCCACTGCGGCACCGAGTTCGTGGGGAAGTTCTGCCCGAATTGCGGCACTCCCGCCACTCCGTCCCCGCCGCCTCCTGCACCCGTCTCCCCCTAACCGGAAACCCCGAGGTCAACCATGAACCAGATGCAAAAACTCCTGTTCTACGCTTCGCTGCTGATCGTCGGCATCACGGTGCTGCTCGGCTACAACCTGGTCGACGAACCCGATCGGTGCTTCCACCTCCGCATGGGATGCCTCGTTTTCGCCGAGGTCGTCTTCTGCGCCGAGTGCCTGGTTTTTTCGAGGTCGCAGCGCACGGCCAGCCGCATGTTGCCCTTCACGCTGGGCTACGCGGTCGTTTGGGCGGCATATCTGCTCTTCACCTTCCTGCTCGCGCTTTTCGGCGGCAAGCTGTCCATGACGGGGCTCCTGACGCTGGAGGCGGTCGGTTTCGCCGTGGCGGTCGTCGTGCGCATCGCCGGGGAAGCGGGCGGGCAGTCCATCGCCCGGCAGGAGGAGGAAGACCGCAAGGCCCTGGCCTGGCGCAAACTCGCCACCCTCCAGGCCGCCGAGACGGCGGACGCCATGATGGCCGCCTTTCCCGGCGATGCCGAAATCCGCAAGGCCGCCGACGCCCTGCGCGACGGCCTCCGCCATGCCGCCTCCTCCACGCCGGACACCGCCCCCCTCGAAGCCAAGATCGACGACACCCTCTCCGCGTTGGCGGGGGCCGTCGCCGCCACGCGGCGGGAAGACGTCCTCCAATTGTGCGCCACCACGGCCGCCGACCTCAAGAAACACCAGCGTGTGGCGCGGTTGAGGTGAACGGCTCCGCAGACAACCAATCAACACCAACCCCCAAGGAGACCCAACCATGCAATGCCCTTATTGCGGAAACGATGTGCCCCCCGGCGTGTCCACCTGCCCTTCCTGCGGCGCGAGCATTCCAGCTGATTCCCGGCAACCCGCCCGTCCGGCGGTCGCGCCGCAGACGCAATATGCACCACCCGCCGCATCCCTCGGGCAAGGGGTGGCCAAAAGCCAGACCGTGTATGTCATCCTGGGCATCTTGCTCGGGTGCTTCGGCGTCCATGATTTCTATGCCGGGTATACCGGAAAGGGCGTGGCCCAGCTCCTGATCACGGTCCTCTCCTGCGGCGCCGCCGCCTGGGTTTCCTGGATTTGGGCCATCATCGAGATTTGCACGGTCCACAACGACGCGAAAGGCATCCCTTTTGCCTAATGCACAGGCAAGGCAAAAAATCGAAAACCATCAACCCAACCAACAGGAGAACCCCATGGACATGCAATCCAATTCCACCAACACGCAGCAAGAGAGTCCCAAAGCATTTTCCCCGTTTCTCAAGTTCGTTTTGCAGCACAAACGCAATTTGTGTTTGGCCGGTTGCGCCCTCATGGCGATTGGCGTCTTTTTCACGTTTGCCACCATTGAAGTGAGCTTGTTTGGGATGAGTCGGAGCGAATCACAGAGTTTCATCCAAGGTGATGGCGTGATTGTTTTGATTGTCGCCATTGCTGCTGCGGCATTGATTTGGTTCAAGAAAGAAAAATTGGCCCTTGTCGGCCCGGGTGTCGCTTTGCTCACAACCGTGTATGACATGAGCAATATCGGAGATGCAGTAGACCAAACCGGGGGACTGGTCGAAATCAGTTTTGGTCTGTCTCCATGGCTGATTCTGCTTGGAGTGGTTTTGGCCGCCGCTCCCATCGTGGTAGACATCTTGGTGGACAAAGGAATCATCAAGTCCAGCAATCCGTGAGGTTTTCCCCGCGCAAGACATGAGGAGGTGCTCCGTCAACAAAGACGCCAAGAGCACCCCTTTGCCTGATGTACAGGCCAAACAAACGAAAATCACTAAACAACAGGAAAAACATGGAAACCAACCAAAGACCAGGAAGCCAATTCCAGCTGATGCCGGGCGAAGCCATTCTAAGCGAATTCCGGTTGACTTTGAACGTCGTCCCTGCCGCCACTTGCTATGTGCGCATCACCAACCAGCGGCTGGTCATCTGCCAGATATCCCGATGGCTGACGCTCGGACTGTCATGGCTTTGCGCATTCATCAAAGCCAAGAAAATCACCCTTTCGCTGACGCGCCAGGATATTGCCAGCGCCACCATCGTCAAGGGGCAGTTGGGGCGGAAATTGCTGGTGCTCAAATGCGCCAACAACTCGGAATATCAATATTACCCCAGTGGATTTTCCAGTAATTGTTTGAACCAGGTTGTTGCCTGGTGGCAGTCTGGTCACATTTAAATCCACACCATCCTTGGCGGCCGGGCATCTTGCGCGCCGGCCTCTGCAAGCACAAACAACAACAAAACACCAGGAGAAACAAATGGAAACCTCCAATGCACCTCAAAAAAGCAAGATTGCCTATCGCATTCTCGCCCTGTTGCTCGGCAGTCTCGGCATCCACAATTTCTATGCCGGGCTCAAGAAGCGCGGTCTCATAGAGCTCATTCTGGGGCTTGTCCTGTGGGGAATCAGCTTCCACCTCATGTTCAAGGAAGTCCCGCTGGACGAACTCCAATCGATTGTGAACACCATCAAAGTCCTGCGGATCCTACCCTATATTTGGATCATCTTTGACATCTGCAAAGTCAAAGCGGACGGCAACGGCGTCCCGTTCAAATAAGAGGTTCCCGGGTGACGCCGGGATTCTCCGAGGAGTCCCGGCGTCCCTTCGCCTGTGCCACGACCCAACCAAGACACTGCCAACCACCCAAGGAAAAACATGAACTGTCCCTATTGCAACAACTACCTTCCCCCCGGCGTGACCATGTGCCCGAGCTGCAACGGATCCGTCCCCGACAATGCTCCGATGCCGGTTTTCCCGGGGCAGCCGCCGCAAGCGGCGCCTTCGATTCCCAACCATCTGGTCGGGGCAATTTTGGCGACGCTTTTCTGCTGTCTGCCGTTCGGCATCGTTTCCATCTGCTATGCGAACAGCGTGGACAAGAAGCTGGCGGCCGGGGACTTTGCGGGGGCGAAAGCCACATCCGACAAAGCCAAGACATGGATGATCGTCACCATCGTCGTGGGGGCCATCACCAATCTCCTGTGGGCGTTTGTGATGTTCGGGGCGGCGTTGGAGGACGCCGGGATGTAATGCACCGGAGAAAAGGGAAAACGGAAGCGTGCGGTGCGTTGTGGCGCATCTGGGGTTCCGTGGCCCGGCGGTTGCAAGTTCCGGACAGCGTCACGTGGCTGGCGATTTCTGCCGGGACGGGCCTGTTGGCGGGCATTGGCATAGTTGCCGCCGCGATGATCGATCCCGAAAGGGCCGCCTGGTTCCCGAAGTGTCCGATCCACCACTTCACGGGGCTGGACTGTCCGGGATGCGGCACGGCGAGGGCAATCCACGCCCTTGCGCACGGCGATTGGAAAGCGGCGCTCCGGTACAATGCCATCCTGTTCGTCGCCATTCCGTTTCTTCTTGGAATCATCGCGCAACCCCGATGGGCGCGTTCGCCGAAAGTGGCGGGCGCCGTTTTCGCGGCGGTTGTCGGCTGGACGGTCGTTCGCAATATCATATAGGCAAACCTGCCGTCTCAAAGGGGGGAACATTTTCCGGGCCCCATGTCGGCTTCCCGCTCCGGGTTTGCCGAAGGGCCGGGCCGCCGTCCGATGACACCAACCGAGCGCCATTTTCGAACGAATCCCGAGAAAACAAGGAGAGCTGAATTCCCATGAGCGCAATCCGGCAAGCGGGGTCGGTAGAAAACGGGGCCGCTGCTGCGGGGAATATTCCCGCGATATTCGCTTGGCTTGTCGCAGGGGTTCCAATGTTTGTGGTCGGGGTGGGGGTTTTGCTGGACGGTTTGTTTGATCCGTCCACGGATTCCGGACTCGAGTTGCTTGGGACGATTATATGGGTTGCCTATTTTGGCCTGAATGTGTTTTTCATTCACAAAGACGAAAAGTTGCTGGAGGAATTTGGCCGCCGTGATGGTGTCCTGACTTTTATGCGCATTGGGATGTTTGTGCCGCCTGTTTACCTGATTGCGCGAGCGGCAAAAATCGATAAAAAGTGGATATACGCTATCATTGGGACGGTTGTATGGTTGTCGTGGATGTGGTGGACCTTCACGGATTGAAATGCAACGTGGCTGGTCCAAGTCGAATTGTGAAGTATGGAATGTGGAGGTTGATATGGGTTGCGTGACAAAAGGGAAAACAACGGGCGTTTGGGAATGGATGTGCATGGTGGGGACGGTGGTCCTTTTGCTGGTGGCGACGGGGTGCGGGAGCCGCGATCCGTTGATGGCGAAGGCCGAAGCGGCGGAGAAGGCGGGGAACATCAACTTTTTTGGCTTTTACACGGGGATGCCGCGGGAGGATGCGGATGTGCTGGCTGCGCGTTACGGGCTGACGGGCTTGCAAGTTGGCGGCATGATGAAAATGGCCCTTGATTTCGAGCTTGGAATGTTGGGGTTGGATGGTTCAGCGCTGTTCCATGAGAATCCGGAGACGCACGAGGTGTATGCGATGTTGTTCAGCCTGGATGATGTGAAGCGTCTGACGGGGGCGACGGGGACGGTCCGGGAGATGTTGCAGGTGGTCGCCGACCAGGTGGGGGATCTGGAGCGCGACGGGGACGGGACGTGGAGCCGCAGCCTGGTCCGCGGCGCGACGTTGACATTGAGCACGGAGACGGGGATGTGCCTTTTGGTGGATCCGGGGAAGGTCCAGTCGGGGATGAAGTCGGAG
>JAZQOP010000137.1:0-2346 GCA_045627965.1 Kiritimatiellia bacterium
GGGGGGGGGGGGGGGGGGGGGGGGGGGGGGGGGGGGGGGGGGGGGGGGGGCCGGGGGGGGCGGGGGGGGGGGCGGCATCGGAGCGGGCGGCGACGATGGCGGCCTCCCCGGGCGGCAGGCCGGCGGTCTTGATGCGCCAGAGCGCCAGGGTGGTGGCGGCCTGGCCGAAGCAGGGGATGTCCTCGACCCAGTCGTAGCGGTCGGCGATGAGCTTGTGGAAGAGCTCGGCGTCGTCGCGGGCGATGGGCTGGACGTCGGGGCATCGGATGGCGAAGGAGTAGCCGGAGAGGGCGGCGACGGGGGCGTTGGTGAGGGCGAGGATGGCGTCCTTGAGGGTGTCGCGGTTGTGGACGTGGAGGGCGTCGGCGCGGGCGTCGGGCCAGTCGGGGTAGTAGGAGAAGGGGCCCATTTCGAGGCCGGGGAGGAGGTCGAGGTCGGCCTCGACGGCCAGGTAGGCGTCCTGGGTCAGCAGGGCGGTGCCGCCGGCGGCGTCGGTCATGTCGCGGATGTAGACGGCGGCGTCGCGGAGCTGCGAGACGGGCGACTGGGTGCGGAGGTTCCACCAGACGCGGTCGCGTCCGGCGACGAACCAGGCCTGCGAGAGGGGCGAGGCGGCGACGTAGAGCATCGAGAAGAGCAGGATGCATCCGAGCGCGGCGTAGCGGCGGGAGGTGGTGGCGAGGGGAGTGTTGGCGTCGGGGAGGCGTTCGCGTGCGGCCTCTTCGCGGAGGACCCAGCGGCGGGTGATGGCGGCGGCGAGGGCGGCGCAGAAGACGGGATAGACGGGCACCTGGTAGTCGTCGTAGGGGAAGGCCGCCGAGAGGTGCAGCAGGAAGATTGCGCCCGCCACGGTCCACAGGAACGCGCCGAAGGCGGGCGGGGCGGAGGTCCGCGCGGCGTCGGCATAGGCGGCGGCCTGGGCGGGCGCGGCGGGCTGGCGGCGGCGCTTTTTCCACTCCCATGCGGAAAGGCCGAGGAAGGCGATGGCGGCGACGACGGCGGGGAAGTAGGCCTGGAGGAGGCGGACGATCGTGCCGGCCTTGTAGGCCAGGCGCGCCGCCAGGGGGCCGGCCTCGCGCAAGGTGTGGTATTCGACGAGGCCGAACATGAAGCCGTCGCGCCCCATCAGGTAGAACGGCACGACGAACAGGCAGGCGGCGAGCGCCGCGCCCAGCGCGTAGTCAAGCCACGCCCAGCGGCGGACCTTGCGCGCCACCGCCAGCAGGTAGAGCCAGCCGAGGACGCACGCCGGCGCCAGCGAAATGCGCGTCGCCGCCGCGCACGCCAGCAGGAAGCCCGCCGCGGCCGCGGCCCGCACCGCATGCCGCGGCCGCACCATCGACAGGCATACGAGCCCCCAGCCCAGGAACGCCGCCGCCAGCGAGTAGGTCTTGACGACGGTCGTGAAGTAGGATTGGTAGACGTTGAGCCCGACCAGCGTCGCGCAGAGCCCGAGGCTCAGCCGTTGCGCCTTTCGCGGCCCCGCCCGCATCGCCAGCCAGGCGGCGGCCAGCACCGACAGCAGCCCGAAGCCGGCCGTCAGGAAGCGCGCCCCCAGCAGGCCCCAGCGCTGGACCCAGCCATAGGCCGACGCATAGACCAGCGGCAGCATCGGCGGCTGTGTGAAGGCGAAGTCGCGATAGGGGATCTGGCCGTTCTCGCGCAGCTGGCGGGCGGCGTATAGATACCAGCCTTCGTCCTGGTTCAGCTCGCCCATCCACAGGTTCATGCCGGTCAGGACCAGCCAGCCGGCCACGGCGGCCAGCAGCAGCACGGTGTAGCGCCAGCGCCAAGGGCCCGGCTGCGCAAAAGCCGCCGGAGCGGAGGTCGCGGACGGCTCCTGGCGGGCTTCTTCGGCGGGCTTCGCGGCCGATCCGTCGGCCGTCGCGGGGGCAGGGGGGGGGGTCTTCTCGTTCGTCGTTTCCATGATGCGCGCACAGTATCCGCCTTTTTCTCCGCGCGCGCAAACCTATATTCGGTCGCCGCGGCGTTTTGCCGCCTTCGCCCCCTCCGGGAGAGGATGCCCGGACGACCAAAAAACATCGAAAACTCCAATGTCCCGCCATGAGATCGCGAGGGCGCGCCGCGGGCGGGGCCGCGTCGGGAGGGGGCTCAGGAAGGCGCCGGGGCAGCATCGGGCGCCGGACGGGCGAGACCCCGTCCTTCCTCGCGCCCCGTCCCCGCCCCGCGACGGACCGGTGGCGGCCGCCGCCGGGAAATCGGCCGTCCCAGTTTGTCAAATAGAAAGGACACTCTGCAGGTAGGCGGGCGGTTTTTGGTTTGCCAAATACTGGACACTCTCGGCCCTTTCCTGGGCGGGGTGGTTCGGGGAAGCCGTGCGGGGCC
>JAZQOP010000138.1:0-5010 GCA_045627965.1 Kiritimatiellia bacterium
GCCGCCGCCCCCATGAGCAAGGACGACCAGACCCCCCAAATCCAGCTCCCCATCGCCCCCAAGGCCGCCAAGCCCGAAGAGGAGGACCTCCGCGGCCGCGGCGTCATCAACATCGCCCCCATCGGCACCGAGACCGGCACCGGCCCCATCACCGAGGCCAAGCCCTTCGTCATCGCCGGGCAGCACTGCGACGAGGCCGCCCTCACCAAGGTCATCGCCGAGCGCGCCGCCGCCGAGCCCGACTTCCGCGTCTACATGCGCGTCGACCAGGGCGCCGAGTTCAAGACCGTCAAGCGCGCCATCCGCGCCTGCGCCAACGGCGGCGTCTTCAACATCATCTTCGGAACATACCAGTCCAAGCCCGCAGGAGAGGAATAGCCATGCAGCTCCGCCGACAACCCGACCCCAAGGCCGAGGTCGCCATGACCCCGCTCATCGACTGCGTCTTCCTCCTCCTCGTCTTCTTCATGGTCTCCACCACATTCAACAAGCAGGAGGCCGACATCTCCTTCTCCCTCCCAGGCACCGCCGCCCAGTCCGAGGCCGTCGAAATGCCCGACGAGCAGATCATCCAGATCACCGAGGCCGGCAACGTCTTCCTCAACGACATGGAGTTCGACGCCGCCGGCGACTCCGAAATGCCCGAGCTCGTCAAGACCCTCAACCTCTTCCGCCAGACCGCCGAGGCCAACAAGGTCCCCGCCATGATCACCATCGCACCCGAGGACAACGTCCGACAGCAGCGCGTCGTCGACGTCCTCAACGCGTGCACCGCAGCCAAGGTCGCCAACGTCACGTTTGCCGTCGGCGGCGAAGAGGAGGAATTCTAATCATGCAACCGTTCGCCATCTGGACCGCCTTCTCCAAGCAAAAGAACGCCGACGGCACGCAGCGCAAGCGCGCCATGTCCGCCATCCTCGTCTCCCTCGCCGTCCACGCCCTCATCCTCTTCGGCGCCGCCTACCTCACCATCCTCGTCATCTCCCCCAAGACCAAGATGATGTTCGAGGGCAAGAAGTCCCCCTCCCTCCCCGCGCGCAAGCTCGAGCATTCCATCCGCGTCAAGCAGATGAAGAAGCAGACCCGCAAGCCCCAGATCCTCCAGCGCCTCGTCACCGAGGCCCCCTCCAAGGTCGCCCTCCCCGAAATGCCCGACATGAAGACCCCCGACGTCAAGAACATGAAGGACACCCCCCTCATGAACTCCCGCGCCGGCTCCATCGGCGGCCTCGGCGGCAACGGCGGCGGCGCCGGGCGCGGCCTCGGCGGCGGCATGGGCTACTCCGACACCAAGTTCTTCGGCGAAAACCTCCGCACCCGCTCCATCTGCATCTGCATGGACATCTCCCCCTCCATGGTCGCCAAGGGCGTCGTCCAGGACGTCGCCAACGAGACCGAGGCCATGCTCTCCAAGATGAACGTCAACACCAAGTTCAACGTCATCGTCTTCGTCGACGGCGCTCTCGCCTTCCAGCCCCAGATGGTCTACGCCACCAAGGAGAACAAGGAGCAGTGCATCGCCTGGATCAAGCACCCCTTCGACTCCCGCCGCGACGGCAACCGCTCCGGCTACTCCGGATCCACCCCCTCCGAGGCCATCCGCACCGCCATCGAGATGGGCGCCGAGACCGTCTTCGTCCTCTCCGACGACCCCCCCTACCTCGCCGCCAGCTACGGCGCCGCCGAAATCCCCACACACAAGCAGGACATCATGGACATGGTCAAGGGCGCCGCACGCCAGACCGGCCATCCCGTCAAGTTCTACCCCACCCTCTACAAGCCCCACCAGAACGCACGCGGCCGCGAATCCTTCGACTACTACAAGGGCCTCGCCCGCGAAACCGGCGGCAAGTGCATCGTCTGGCCAAAGGGCTGGGAAATCCCTCGCGAAGGCCAGTCCGCCTCCGACCTCCGCCAGCCCACCACCCGCGAACGCCGCGAGCAGGAAGAAAGCGCCCAGCCCCGCCGCCGCTTCTCCAACCAGCCCTCCCGCTAGCCCTCGCCTCCACCCGACCGGCGCGGCCCCCTTCTCGGCCGCGCCTTTTCCTTTTCCCCCCGCGCCCCTCAACGGTTCCCCTTCGCCCGGTTGTGCGTCTTGCACAGCATCTGGCAGTTCCGGATGTCCGTCGCGCCCCCCTTCGACCACGGCGTCACATGGTCGGCATCCATCTCGTTGAACTTCCAGATGCGCCGGGCATTCGCGTCATGCCCGACCGCGCAGAGCGGACAGTTCGAAACGCCTTTCTTCTCCGCCGCCGCCGTCTGTTCCGCATAGACGACTTTCGTCTCCTTCGGCTCGAACAGACGCACCTCGAGAAGGCGCGTGTCCTTCTCCCCGCCCAGGATGTACTCGAAGATCCCCCTGCGGTTGCGCACGAATTCGTCCGCATAAAGTTCCTTCACCCGCGCCCAGACGGCATCAGGATCGTAGGCGTTCGCGTGGTACGTCTCGTAGAGCCGTCCCCAGTCGAGTCCGCACATTTCGTCCTCTACGCCCTTGAACACCGTGCCAGCCCAGTCGATGACCGTGCGGAAGTAGGTCGCGAGTTCAAGGATGTCGGCATCAAACCGATGCTGCGCCATGTAGCCGTCCACATTGCCGCGGCTCACCCACCGCAGCGCCTCGGCCAGGATCTCCTGACGCTTCTCGTTCCCTTTCACGTACGCCTTCCACTTCTGCAAGAGCGGCTTCATCGAATTGGAAAACTCCTCCTTCGCCGCCGTCACGAACGGACCCGAATAGATCGCGTTCAGAAGCTCCTGCTCGTTGAGCGGAATGTCCGCGATGTTGATCGTCTTGAACCACTCCTTGATCTCGCTCTCCTCGCCCGTGCAGACGTAGATGGTGAGACGCGTCTGCAAGAGCAGCTTCTTCTGGTCGGCGGCCAGACTCGAAAAGTTGCGCTCGTGTCCGCCCGCATCGGGATAGGCGAACTTGTCCGTGAGAAACCGCCCGACGCTCGTAATGCGCTGCTGCCCGTCCAGCACCTCGTACTTGCCGTCCGCCGCCTTGACGAAATAGAGAAGCCCGATCGGATAGCCCTTCAAGAGCGAATCCACCACTGCCACGTCGCGCTTGCCATCGGCGTAGATGTAGTTGCGCTGGTACTCCGGCTGAATGACGAGCCGTCCGCCCCAACCGAACAAACCCTTTCCCTCCAGTTCGCTGTACTGGAATCCCTTGCAAATCTCCTCGATGGTAACATCGGTCAACAATTCGGTTTTCATGATCGTGTGCCTTTCGCGTTGGAACCCTTTGACAGGATTTACAGGATTAACAGGATTTTGCCTTCCGCACGCGGATGAAGATGCGGTCATACAATCGCTTGTAAGTCTTGTCCGCAACTTTCACATAGCAACGCGGTCCGCCTTTTTCGAAAACCGCATCGGGCTCTACGCAAGAAGCTATTGGCCGTGCGACAGTCAAACTCAAACCGATAATCTCGAATTGATCGGGACAGTATTTATCGAGGAAAGAGATCGGCACGCC
Organism: Kiritimatiellia bacterium; assembly: GCA_045627965.1. Taxonomy (GTDB): domain Bacteria; phylum Verrucomicrobiota; class Kiritimatiellia; order CAIQIC01; family Lenti-01; genus RGIG3636. The sequence goes on from JAZQOP010000138.1 coordinate 3,491, forward strand.
CATCGCACCTGTGTAGTCTGATGGGATGGCATCTGTATAAGGCACTTCAATCGCATCGTAATTTACGTATGGCACATATCCCAATCCACGAATTTCCTTGTGCTTGGAATACTTGACATTATCGGCCTCCGTCATCAATTCAAGCGGACGATGGCGTCTCCCATGATCAAGATTCGTAAACCAACACGAATTTCCAAGACGAGTGAAATCTCCAACATAACCCATTCGTTCTGCTTTTGCTTTATCGGAAGGAGCCACGTCAGTTCCCTTGGGAACGGCAAACACCATATCAGTTGAGAAGCCTGTTGCACCCAGCCACACTTTGTCATCCTTGATCAACGGGAAAAGTTCCTTGTAGGTAATGGCGTTCATATTCCCGATGATGAGGAACTTCTTGTTCGCCTCGACGATCCACGCGAGGAATTCGCGGAAGAGCGAGAACGGGGGATTCGTCACGATGATGTCGGCCTCGTCGCGGAGCTTGCAGACCTCCTTGCTGCGGAAGTCGCCGTCGCCATCGAGATACCGCCATTCGAGGTCGTCGAGGTCGATGCGGCCATTGGCGTTCGTGTCGTGATCGAGGACGAAGATCTTGCCGCGCACTTCGGTTTTCGTCTTGTCGAACTGCGGCGACTCGGTCTCGAAGAGCGTGGGCTGGTAGAACGCCTTCACCTTCTTGCTCGCCGCCGCGTAGCTGGTCGAGACGAGTTTCTTAAGGCCAAGCCGCTCAAAGTTTTCGGCGAAGAACCGCGTGAACTTGCTCCATTCGGGATCGTCGCACGGCAAGAGCACCGTCTTTCCCCGGAACGTGTCGGGGTCGTAGTCCAGGTAGGCGTTGACCTCCTTTTGGATGTCGTTGTATTGCGTGTAGAACTCGTCGTTCTTCGCTGCCCTCGCCTTGGAAAGGTTCTGATTGGCCATCCGTGCCTGCGCCGTTTTCTCCCGCCCGGAAAACCTGCCGGGCGTCGTGCCCGATGCGCAAAAAGAGGGCGTGAATCCTCTTCGCGCACACCTCTCAAGCCCTACCACAGGCCGTCACAAATGAACGCCGAGAAAACACGCCCAGAAGGCGTGCTTCCACATACGCGCTGCTTGTAACTCGAATAGTGGTAGTATTTGAGAGGTACAGCTCGTGTGTTTCCACACTAAAGGAAACGTCCTCACGCCGGGAGGGTCATCCCGGACGCGCGACGGGCGACGGACCGGAGTCCGCCTATGTCGCCGCCTGTTCTACCACACCCCGTCCCCCAAAGCAACCTCCGAAGTCCCCCGCCGGCCCGCTCGATTTCACGGTGGAACATTGGGGTTTTTGCCGTTTTCCGTCCTCGCGCTTGCCCCGCCGCCCCTCTTTTGCTAGGCTACGGACCGCCATGTCCCCCCTTCCGCCAGTTCCTCCGGCGCCCCCTTGCGCCCTCGACCGGTGGCTCGACGAAACCTTGCGCCCGCGCGATGCCGATGCCATCCGCCACGCCTACCGCCTCCTCGAACCGCCGGCCGCCTCGCAGCCCATCCCCGCCCCC
>JAZQOP010000139.1:0-5896 GCA_045627965.1 Kiritimatiellia bacterium
GGCGCGCGGCCGCTTCGGCGAGGAGGACCTGGCCGTCGGCCTCCACGAGCCCCCGGCCGTCGCGGCCTGGCTGGAGGGCCTCCTCCGCGAGACCATCGGCCCCGGCGCCGCCGCCGCGGAGACCGCCCGCGAGGTCGCCGCCTCCGTCGCCCGCTACCTCGACGCCCAAGGCCTCGCCTTTTCCGCCCTGCCCGGGGACTACCTGCTTTTGCTGGCCTACCGCGGCCTTTGCGCGGCGGGCGTCCGCGACGCCGCCGGACGCTGGAGCCGCGCGCGCCTCCCCGGCCTGGCGGCGGGCCCGAACCCCTTCGACCCCGCCGTCTGGCCCGGCCCCGTCCCCCCCGTCGTCTGGTCGCTCTTCTCGCGCGGCCTCGTCCGCCCCGTCCGCTCGGTCGCCGCCGACGGCCGCCTGATCTGGACCCTCGACTTCCTGCGCCTGAAGTCCTCCGACGGCGGCTGGCTCGAACTGACCCTCCTGCCCGGCCTGCGCGCCCTCGTCGAACAGCTCGTCCCCGCCTGGGATGCCGACGGCGGCCGCGGCGTCCTCGGCCTGCGCGGCCTCTTCGCCTCCGGTTTCGCCCCGAGCGCCCGCCGCTCCCGCTCCCCCCGCCGCGGCGCCGCCCGCCTCGATGCCGCCGCCATCCGCGCCTACTGCGTCCGCCTCCTCTCCCGCGAAGCCGCCGCGCGATCCTGGCCCCGCCGCCCCGACGTCGTCTACCTCGACTAGGCCCCAGACGACGGGCCGCACCGCGGGGAGCGCCCGAGGGAGCTTTTCATGGCAGAGGTGGTGTTTTTGCTTTTCACGGCCTGGGTGGGGCGGGTATGATTCGGAGCGAACGGGGTGTGCCTCCGTGTTGGAGACCGCCGCCCCGGCCGTTGCCCATCCACACAGGAGACGTCGCCATGATGAAACGATTCCTTGCCGCTGTTGCTAGCCTTGCGCTGATTGTGCCGTTCGCCTTGGGGGCGGGGACCGCTACGCTGCCGATCAATGTGACGGCGCTCTCCAAGGCGGCGCTGCCGGATGGTTTCACGGGGAACGGGCTAGGGACGGATTATACCTCGGCTGTCAAGCTGGACTCCACGGGTGACTATTTGGAAGTCGCCTTCGATTCGACGCCTGGCAAGCTGACGCTGTCGGCCGGCGTGAACAACAAGGCGGCGACGGCCCTCCCCGACGGGGCGGAGTTTGTCATCCAGGAGTCGTCGGACGGGGCGGCGTTTTCCGATACGGCCAGCTATGGCGCCGGGGAGACGCTGGGGACGATCGAACTGACTTTGGCGGCGTCGACGCGCTGGGTTCGTTTCTTGCACAAGACGAAGGTTTCGGGTTACAACGTCGCGCTGATGGGCGTGGCGATCGAGGCGGGCGGCCCGGCGGAGTTTTCCGTGGCGGTGAGCCCGGCATCTCCGACGCTGGAAGAGGGGACGGAGCTGACGCTGACGGCGACGGCGCAGAACGGCGTGGAGCCCTATTCGTATGAGTGGAGCGGCGACCTGGGGACGGGGAGCGGTTCGTCGTTCACGGTGGCGGCGTTGGTGATGGCCGGGGAGTATGAAGTGACGGTCGAGGCGACGGATGCCGACGATGCGACGGCGACGGCGACCGTGACGGTGGTCGTGACGGCCCCGGTGGCGAAGTATGCGATTTCGTATGCGGAGTGCGCGAACGGCAGCGTCAGCGGCCCGTCCGAGGCGGCCGAGGGCGAATCGGTGACGGTGGCGGCGACGCCGGATGCCGGCTACAGGCTGGAGGCCGTGACCGTGGATGGCGAGGCGATTTCGGGGACGACGTTCTCGATGCCGGGCCATGCCGTGACGGTGGGTGCGACGTTCGAGGAGAAGCCGGCGGGCGGCGGGGACGATGTGCTGACGCGCGACGACACGGGCGTGACGGGGACTTCGTATTCGGACTGGAGCGGGGTCGAAAAGGAGTCCGGGTCGGTCTACGCGGGCAATTCGGCCGGCGGAAATTCGTCGATTCAGCTGCGGTCGGACAACTCCAAGGCTTCGTCCGGCATCGTGATGACGCAATCGGGCGGGAATGTGACAAAGGTGGCGGTGGAATGGGAAAGCCACTCGACGGACGGGCGCGTCCTGGACGTCTACGGGCAGCTCACGGCGTATGGTGCGGTGTCGGACCTGTATTCGGAAGCGACGCAGGGGACGTTGCTGGGGAGCATCAAGTGCGGGGAATCGACGGAGCTGGTGATAGAAGGCGAGTATCCGTTCATCGGGCTGCGTTCACACAACGGCGCGATGTACCTCTCGAGCGTGACGATTTCGTTCGGCGACGTGCCGCCGGCGGAAAAGTATGAGATTACGTATGCGGAGTGCGCGAACGGCAGCGTCAGCGGCCCCGCCGAAGCGGCAGAAGGGGCGACGGTGAGCGTGACGGCGACGCCGGATGCCGGCTACAGGCTGGAGGCCGTGACCGTGGATGGCGAGGCGATTTCGGGGACGACGTTCTCGATGCCGGGCCATGCCGTGACGGTGGGCGCGACGTTCGTGGAGAAGCCCGCCTCGAGCGGCTTCGAGAAGATCACCAGCATGGACGACTTGACGGAAGGCGACTACGTGATCGTGGGCCTGGGGTCGTCCGACGCGATGAAGAACGAGACGGCGGGGTCCACCACGTATCTGGTGCCTTCGGCCGTGACGATCGAGGAAGACCTGGTGACGGATGCCGACGAGACGGTCATCTGGCACTTGTCGTATGATTCGGCCGCGGGCGGCTGGACGGTCTACAACGAGGCGGTCGGGCAGTATGTCGCCTACGTCGGCGCGACGTCGAAGGCGAACTCGGCGAAGCTGGCGGACGAGGCGACGGAGCTGTCGGCCTGGACGATCACCTACGAGGACGGCTTCTCGCTGGCGAACGTGGCGGTGGCGAACAACTCGTCGAACCGCTTCCTGTCCTACAACCCGAACAGCGGAAACGCGCGATTCGCCTGCTACAAGGCTTTCTCCAGCTCGGCGAAGAAGCTGGAACTCTACAAGGGCGAAGGCGTGGCGCCGGGACCGAAGGTGACGCTGAACCCGTCGAGCTCGTTCACGGTGCTGGAGGGGGGCGCGGCGACGATCACGGCGACCGCGGCAAACTTCAGCGGCGATGTGACCTGGGGCTGGTCGGGGACGGACGGCGGCACCTGGGAGGGCAACACGTACACGGTCAACACGACGGTGCCCGGGATGTTCAGCGCCACCGCGACCGCGGTCTGCGGGGACGAGTCCGCGGCGGCCACGGTGACGTTCATCGTGAAGGCCCAGCCCTCCGGCGACGGCTTCACGAAGATCACGTCCATCGACGAGCTGGTGCCCGGGACGTATGTGATCGTGGGGGCGGGGTCGACGAATGCGATGAGCGCGACGCTCACGTCCGATTATTTCACGGCGGTCGAGGTGGAGATCGAGGACAATGTCGTCCAGACGGATGACGATCTGTTGATCTGGACGCTGGACACGGACGGGTCGACGTGGTCGATCGCCTCGTCGGCAGGGACGTTTGCGGCGTCGACGGTGGCGAAGAAGATGAGCCTGGCGGAGAGCGACGCCGAAGATACCGCGCGCTGGGTCATCACGTGCGAGGATGGCGTCTTTGTGGTGGGGAACGGCGCGGTGACGACGAACATGTTGCAGTACAACAGTAGCAACCCGCGTTTTACGACGTATAATTCGAAGCAGACGAAGCTGGAGCTCTACCTGGGCTCGAGCGGCCCTGCGGTGCCGACCATCCAGGGGACGGTGGCCGGGACGGCGTACGTGGGGACGGAGCTGGAGGCGGCGTTCACGCTGAAGAACGGGACGGCGACGGGCTGGACGGCTTCGCTGGGGACGATCGAGGCGGACGGGACGTGGAGCTGGACGCCGACGGTGGCGGAAGTGGGCACGGCGACGCTGACGGTGACGGCGGCGCATGACGGCGAGGGGAGCCCCGCGACGAAGACCTTCACGATCACGGTCAAGGATCCGTCGGCCTTCACCCGCTACACGCTGGTCGAAAACGCGGACGACCTGGAAGACGGCACCTACCTGGTGGTGGGCGAAGGTTCTGCGGGCGGCCCCCACGCGATGAAGGCAGGGCTGTCTTCGGGGATTTTGCCTGCCGCGCCGGTGACGATTTCGGACGACGAGGACGTGCCCTACATCCTCTCCGACGACGAGACGCTGGAATGGGCGGTGACGTATGACGACGAGTCGGGCGCGGTGACGTTGTTCAACGAGACGGACAAGTACATCGGCTACGATTCGACCAAGAAGGACAACAAGGTCTGGTCGTTCGAGACGGCCGACGAGGCGGCGACGTGGTATGCGGCGCAGGCGGAGGCCTTGGTCAGCCTGACGTGCGCGGTGCAGGACAGCGAAGGGAATGCGCGCCGCCTGGCCTACAACTACAACAGCGGCAACCCCCGCTTCGCCGGCTACAAGGATTCGTCGACGGGGATGCTGAACGTCCGGTTCTTCCGGAAGGGCGCCTCCGGCCCGGCGCTTTCGGGCCCGTCGTCGGTGGAAGGGTATGTGGACGAGGAGCTGGAGGCGACGTTCGCGACCCGGAACCTGCCGGAAGGCGTGACGGTGGTCGGCTGGTCGGCGCAGGCCGACGGCGAAGCTGTCGGCACGATCGTCGACGGCGTCTGGACGTGGGCGGAACCGACGCTCGGCACCTTCACGCTGGTCGTGACGGCCTCGCTGAGCGATGGCTCGGACCTGACGAAGAACGTCGCGGTGTCCGTGACGGAGCGTCCGCAGGAATGGGCGGTGACGGTGCAGGCGACGGGTTGCAACGCGTTGGCGAATCCGGCGCAGGCGCTGGCCGGGACGCAGGTGACGGTGACGTTCGAGCCGTTCCAAAACTACGAGTTTGTCTCGCTGACGGTCAATGGCGTGGCGCAGACACCGGTGGGCAACCAGGTGACGTTCACGATGCCGAACGAGGCCGTGACGGTGGTGGTGACGTGCGTGGCGCAGCCCGGCTCGCCGTTCCTGACGTGCGAGGAGGGGACGAGCGTCGGGGCGGTGGTCGGCGAGGAGCTGGTCCTGCACTTCACGCTGTCGAATGCCACGATGGTGGAGGACGACGATTCGTACCTGAATGAAAAGAACGGGACGGATGGCGAGTTCTCGGAGATTACGGAAACGACGTTCGTCTACACCTGGACGCCGACGGAGGCGGGAATGCAGGAACTGGACTTCGAGGTGCTGGACGAGGGCTGGGAGATCCTCGTCGATTCCTACAGCGTTCTCGTGACGGTGACGAGCGGGGAGGACCCGACGGAGGTGGAGATCACGAGCATCCGTGTGAAGGACGGGACGTTGACGATCGGCGCGAGCGGGCCGTATGACGAGGGCGCCCTGATGTATTCGACGAACCTGGTGGAATGGTCCTCGACGCCGGTGTCGGCGACGGCGCCGATCGGGTTCATCCGCATCGGGACGGTCCCGGAGGAATAGGCCCGGAAGGGAACGAAGGCCCGGCGGCGAGCCGGGCCTTTTTTGCGTCTCGCGGGGCTGCCGGAGGGGCATTCCTGGGCGGCGGACGTTCGGCGATCGTGCGGGGGAACGCTGGGAGATCCGCGCAAAGGCGGATGGAAAGGCGGGGCCGCAGGGAGGGGGCTAGCGGAGCTGCGCGGCGATGGCGTCGCGGCGGGTTCCGGCGGCTTCCCATTCGGCGTAGAGCGGGGGGAGGGATTCCTGGAGGGCCTTGAGGCGGCGGGTCTCGGCGATGCGGTCGGCGGCGGGCAGGGCGGGGTCGGCGAGGCGCAGGGAAAGGGCGTCGACGAGGGCTTCGGCATCGGCGATGCCCTTTTCGATGCCGGCGAGGGCCTTTTCGGCCTTGCGGAGCTCGGACTTGATGCGCTGGCGTTCGGCGGGGGAAAGTTGGGCGAGACGCGCCTTG
>JAZQOP010000140.1:0-2305 GCA_045627965.1 Kiritimatiellia bacterium
CGGGGATGGCCGGGGACTCGCCCATCCGGCTTTTCCTGCCTTCGCCGGCATGATGGCCGCCCCCTCGCCCTTGGCGGGCTCCCGCCCGCCCACTAGTCGCCAGCCGCCAGCCGCTTCTTCCGTGCGGGGTCCGGCGCCGCAGGTTTGTCCGGCGGGGCTCGCGGTTTGGCTTGACGGGCGGGGAGGGGAGTGGCAGGGTTCCGCGCGCCATGCAAACGGAAGCGACAGACGAACGGACGGCCGCGGCGCGGAAGCGTCGCCAGGCGGTCGCCGTGGCGGCGCTCGGCCTGACCGTGGCGTCGCTGGGCGTGCTGCCGCTGTTCCTGGAGCATCTGACGCAGGGGGACCTGAACGCCTTCGACGTCAACGGCATCCGCTACGTCATCGCGGCGCTGATGGCGCTGCCCTGGACGCTCTGGCTGTCGCGCGCGCTGTCGCCGGCGGAGCGGGCCCGCCTCTGGCGGCGGGCGGCGATCCCCGCGCTGGCCTATGTCGCGACGCAGGTCTTCTACGGCCTGGCGCCCTACTGGAACAACGCGACGATGCTGAACTTCGGCGCGCGCCTGTCGATCCCGTTCACGACGCTGTTCGGCTTCTGCCTGGTGGCGCGGGAGCGGGCGCTGATGCGGAGCAAGCGGTTCTGGTCGGGCCTGGCGGTCGCGGCGGCCGGCTTCGTGGCGATGTTCTCGGCGGGGCTGGGGACGGACTCGACCTCGCCGCAGGGGATGGCGATCCTGGCGGTCTTTGCGGTGGGGTGGGGGCTCTACGTGGCGTGCGTCGGCCGCTTCCTGCACGAGTATTCGCCGCTGCTGTCGTTCGGCGCGGTCGTGAGCATCGCCTGCCCGTTCCACGTGTTGCTGCTGGTGCTGTTCGGGCATCCGGGGGCGCTGGGGGCGATCGGCGGCGCGGAGTGGTTTTCGCTGGTCGTCTCGTCGTTCCTGGGCCTGGTGCTGGCGAACGTGCTGGTCTATCGCGCGATGATCGACCTTGGCCCGATCACCTCGGACGCCTCGATGCTCCTGGTCCCGTTCGTGACGGCCCTGCTGGCGCACGTCTGCCTGGACGAAGTGCTGAAGCCCTGGCAATGGGCCGCCGGCGTCGTCCTGATGGCCGGCTGCGCGCTCCTGATCGCCGCCCGCTTCCACGCCCACCACGGAAAGTGACGCGTCCCCCCGATTTTGCCGGCGTCCGGGGGGCCTGGCGCGCCGGCGTCGTGCGCATCTTTGGCGCCGAGTTCCGCTTCTTCCGCTTGCCCCGCGTGCGCCATTGTGCTAAAAGCCCGCTTTGCCCGCGCCCTTTCCGGGCGTGGCTCCCGATGCCAAGGATGGTCCCGCCATGACTGAAGACAACATTCCCGCTCCCGAAACCCCCTCGTCCGAGAACGACCAGCCGGTCGACCTGTCGGCGCTGGCCGACTTTTCGTTCGGCCCCGCCTGGGCGAGCGATTCCTCGGCCCGCACGACCTACAGCGGGCGCGACCCGTCGTCGGCGGACGAGCGCGGCGACCGTCCCCGTTCCCGGTTTTCCGCCGACCGCGGCGCCCGTCGCGACGGCGGCCGTCCCTTCGACCGCTCCCGCGCCCCGCGCGGCGACCGCCCGCCCCGCGAGGACCGTGGCGACCGCCCTCCGCGTCCGCCCCGCGATGCCCGCGGCGGCGACCGTCCTCCGCGCGACCCTTCGGCGCCGCGTCCGGCGTTCCGCAAGGACGACCGGGGCGACCGCCGCGGCCCCCGCGGCCCCCGTCCGCCGCGCGAGCGGATGGCGGTGGACATCGCCTTCCTGCCGGACCGCGAGCGCCTGATGCTCGTCGTCCGCGACATCCAGGCCTCGGGCCGCGCCTTCCCGCTGATGGACATCGCCTCGCGCTTCCTCGAGCACGAGGATTCGCACTTCCTGAAGCTTGAGCTCCCGAAGCCGAAGGCCGAGGGCGAGGTGCGCAAGACCTTCTTCCAGTGCCGCGAATGCAAGCGCGTCTTTACGACCCGGGCCAACGCCGAGGCGCACATCCTGGCGGCCCACCTGGATGTCTTCTTCGCGACCGAGGAGGTCGAGGTCGAGCCGCCGTCCGGCGCCTTTTCGAGCGTCGCGCGCTGCGGCTTCTCGGGCGAGCTCCTCGGCCCGCCGAACTTCCACGCCTACAACGAGCGCATCAACGAGCTCTGGAGCACCCGCTTCTCGCACATCCCCAAGGCCGACTACCTCGCCCGCATCGAGACCGTCCGCGACGACGCTCTCCTCGAGCAGTGGAAGCAGTCCATGACCCGCAAGACCGTCTACCGCCTCAAGCTCGCCCCCGCCCCCGCCC
>JAZQOP010000141.1:0-3272 GCA_045627965.1 Kiritimatiellia bacterium
GGGGGGGGGATAATCGCCGCCGTTCGTCCGTCCGGCGGAGGTTGCCGGCGGCTGGTTTTCCCGCTAGGAGCCCCGACATGAGCGCATTCCTCGAGTTCCAGGACATTTCCAAGCACTACGGCCCGATCAAGGCGGTCGACCATGTGTCGCTTTCTGTGCACCAGGGCGAGTTTTTCTCGCTGCTGGGGCCGAGCGGCTGCGGGAAGACGACGCTGCTGCGGACGCTGGCCGGGTTCGAGCAGCCGGACACGGGGCGGATCATCCTGGACGGGCAGGACATCACGGACCTGCCGCCGTATGAGCGGAAGGTGAACACGATCTTCCAGAGCTATGCGCTGTTCCCGCACTTGACGATCTGGGACAACATCGCGTTCGGGCTGAAGATCGCGAAGCGTCCGAGGGCGGAGATCAAGGAGTCGGTGGAGAGGATGCTGGAGCTGGTGCAGCTGGAGGACCATGCGCGGAAGAAGCCGGACCAGCTGTCGGGGGGGCAGAAGCAGCGCGTGGCGATCGCGCGGGCGCTGGTGAACAAGCCGCGGGTGCTGCTGCTGGACGAGCCGCTGGCGGCGCTGGACCTGAAGCTGCGGCAGCGGATGCTGCTGGAGCTGGATTTGATCCATGACGAGGTGGGGATCACGTTTTTGTATGTCACGCACGACCAGTCGGAGGCGATGAGCCTGTCGGACCGGATCGCGGTGCTGAAGGGGGGGAAGGTGGAGCAGCTGGGGACGCCGGCGGAAATCTACGAGGCGCCGCGGACGTCCTTCGTGGCGGCGTTCATCGGGGACACGAACTTTTTCGACGGGGTGGTGGCGGAGCCGATCGAGAAGAAGACGGTGCTGGCGGGGCTGCTGCCGCATGCGGTGGACAAGGACTATTCGCGGCTGAAGATCGAGGATTTTCCGACGCTGGAATGCTACAACGACAAGCAGATCCGGGAGGGGGAGCGCGTGGCGGTGTCGATCCGGCCGGAGAAGCTGACGATTTCGCTGGAGAAGCCGGAGGAGCGGCCGCACGTGAACATCATCGAGGGGGAGGTGGAGGATGTGGTGTATCTGGGTGCGCAGACGAAATACTGGGTGCGTGCGGGGGAATACCGGATTGCGGTGATCCGTCAGCATACGCGGTTTTTGCTGGATGAGAAGCCGATCACGTGGCACGACCACGTGTGGCTGTCGTGGCACGCGGACGACGGGTTCATGCTGGACCGCTACTCCGAGGCGGACGAAAGCCTGCTGCGCCTGCCTCCGGAGGAGGTCGGGGAGACGGACGTGGCGGCGGCGGCGAGCGAGGCGGTGGCGCAGGGGCTGCCGTTGCCGCCTGAGGCGCTGGACGCGGGCGAGGAGGGGGCGGCGAAGGCCGAGGACGGGGGGGCGGCCCGATGAGGGCTTCTGCGCGCAACCGGCTGATGGAGTGGGCGGTCTCGGCGCCGTCGCTGCTGTGGCTGGGGATCCTGTTCCTAATCCCGACGCTGCTGATTTTCGCGATTACGTTCCGGAGCCCGCTGCCGGACGGGGGGATCGGGCCGGACTGGACGTTTTCGACGATCCTGAACCTGGGGAACCCGAACTATCCGGCGATCCTGTGGCGGACGATCTGGCTGTCGACGGTGGCGACGCTGGCGTGCATTGCGCTGTCGACGCCGATCGGCTACTACCTGGCGCGGATTTCGGAGGCGAAGCGGCGGTGGGTGCTGCTGCTGGTGATCCTGCCGTTCTGGACGTCGTTCCTGGTGCGGACGTTTGCGTGGAAGGTGCTGCTGCACCCGGACGGGGCGATCAAGCATGCGCTGGTGTTCCTGCACCTGGTGAAGCCGGAGACGCTGCTGCTGTACAACGTGTGGGCGGTGCTGCTGGTGATGGTCTACACGGAGCTGCCGTTTGCGATCCTGCCGATCTATGCGGCGAGCGAGAAGTTCGACTTCCGGCTGATCGAGGCGGCGAAGGACCTGGGGGCGGGGTCGTTCCGGGCGTTCCGGAGCGTGTTCCTGCCGGGGATTCGGGTGGGGATCCTGACGGCGTTCCTGATGGTGTTCATTCCGTCGCTGGGGTCGTATGTGATTCCGGACATCGTGGGGGGGCCGACGTCGGAGATGCTGGGGAACAAGATCGTGCAGCGGACGTATGTGGACAAGAACCTGCCGCATGCGGCGGGGCTGTCGACGATCCTGACGCTGGCGATGCTGCTGCCGTTCGGGCTGTACATGGCGGTGCACCGGAAGGAGTCGCCGTCGGACACGTTGCGAGAGGAAGGGGTGTAGGGCATGAGACCGTCGCGCGTTCCGGCCATCGTGACGTGGCTGGTGATCCTGTTCTTCTACCTGCCGATCTTCGTGCTGATCGTCAATTCGTTCAATGCGTCGCGGTTCGGGGGGTCGTGGGAAGGGTTTTCGCTGAAGTGGTACGAGCAGCTGTTCCGGGATTCGAGCATCTGGGAGGCGCTGGTCAACACGCTGGCCATCGCGGCGGCGGCGACGGTGTCGGCGATGGTGCTGGGGACGTCGGCGGCGTTTGCACTGCACCGGTTTGCGGGGTCGCGGCTGCAGAAGGTGCATTATACGTTCATCTACCTGCCGCTGGTGCTGCCGGAGATCCTGATGGGGCTTTCGCTGCTGCTGTTCTTCGTGGCGCTGAAGGTCGAGCTTGGGCTGTGGACGATCGGGATTGCGCATGTGACGTTTTGCATTTCGTATGTGGCGATGACGGTGCTGGCGCGGCTGCAGGACTTCGATTTTTCGATCATCGAGGCGGCGCAGGACCTGGGGGCGGGGTGGTGGACGACGCTGGTGAAGGTGCTGCTGCCGATGCTGGCGCCGGGGATCCTGGCGGGGGGGCTGCTGGCGTTTACGCTGTCGATCGACGATTTCGTGATTTCGTTCTTCGTGGCGGGGCCGGGGTCGATGACGCTGCCGATCAAGATCTACACGATGATCAAGTTCGGGAAGCCGCCGCTGATCAATGCGCTGTCGACGCTGATCCTGGTGGTGACGTTCATTTGCGTGCTGGCGTCGCAGTATTTTTCGGCGCGGGAGCGGAAGGGGAAGGCGGCGTAGGGTGTCGGCGGTCGTGCTGAAGTGGGATCCGGCAATTTCGTCGTTCGGGTCGGCGGCGTTCGTGCACCATCTCTACGATGCGCGGGTCCGGCGGGCGCCGTGGATGAACTGGAGCGTGCGGGAGGCGCGGAAGATCCACAAGGGGGACGTGCTCTATTGGCTGAAGGTGGGGATGGGGCCGTGCGGGATCGTGGGAAGTCGGATCGTAGCCATGTCGTTC
>JAZQOP010000142.1:0-7534 GCA_045627965.1 Kiritimatiellia bacterium
AAATAGTGGCAAAACACTGGAGAATTTGTCGATTTTGAGCTCAACTTTTATCACGTTTGTACAAATGTGATAATTTTAAGGCGAAAAATGGCGAAAAATAAGGCGAAAACTGAAAAAATTGTGTGTCTATGAATGGGGCAAGCCAAAACGGACAGGGGAGCCCACGAGCCCCTGCACGTCCGCAATCGGGGTCGAAGGCGGCCCGCTCGGGGAGCGGACCATGCCGGATGCCGCAATTTTATTCAAAATCTCGCCGAAAATCCGTCTTCGGGCTCCGCGGGAGGCGTTTGCCGGGGCATGGCAAGGCGGTCGCCGCCCTTGCACCCGATTCCAACGGCCCACCACATTCCTCAAAGAGCCCGAATTGGAGTGAGATTAAGGTGAAACACTGGGGTTTTTGTCAATTTTGGCCTTTGCAAGGGGCAGGCGGGTGGCGGGTGGGGGAGGGGGACAAAAAAGGCAGGTCGGGGGACCTGCCGTCGGGGGCGAATAGCGCGGGGAAGGGCTATTTGGTGGCCGTGAAGGCGATGTGCTTTTCGGGGGTATGCCAGTATTCGATGAAGTCGGCGAGGAGAGAGGTGTCTTCGTCGAGGCAGACGAGGCGGCATTGGCCGACGCGAGGGTTGGTCATGTCGGCGACGAGGCCGGTGGAGTTGATCTTGTAGGTGCCTTTGATGTAGAGGTTGTCGGGGGTCTTGCCCATGCGGGCCGCGCCGTCGTCGGAGAAGTCGACATACATGGGGGAGCCGCCGTCGTGGGGGGCGAGCGTCCAGGTGCCGACGTATTCCGAGGCGTCGGCGGCGGAGCTGGAGGAGGATTTGGCGGAGGCGCTGCTGGAAGCGGAGGCGTTGTCGTCGTTGCCGCTTCCGCCGCCGCACGCGGCGAGGAGGGCCAAGGCGGCGAGGACGGCGAGGAGGGACAGCAGGTGCTTGGATTTCACGGGATCGTTCCTTTCGGTCGGGGGGGCGAGATGGGGCGGCCGATGCCGCCGGACACGTGTGGAGACTACGGGAAGGGGCGGCCTTGCGCAAACGGAAAAGCGTCGCGGTGCGAGTTGTTTGCGGAAAACAGTCCGGCGCAGGCGGGCGTTTTGCGAAGTTGAAAACGGGGGGCGCGTGGGATAGGATTCCGCGCGTTTTGCAGGAGAGACGACCGATGAAATGGTTTTACAGGCTGTGCCGGCAGGATCCGGATACGCGCGAAGGGGTGGTGATGGCGACGAGCATCCTCGGTGTGCTGGCCAACCTGCTGGTGGCCGGCGCGAAGGTGGGGATCGGGGTGCTGGCGTCATCGATCGCCATCGTCTCGGAGGGCGTGAACAATGCGGCGGACGCGGTGACGTCGGTGCTGACGATCGTGGGGACGAAGCTGGCCGGGAAGCGGCCGACAAAAAAGCATCCGTTCGGCTTCGGCCGCATCGAGTACCTGACGAGCCTGGTCATCGCGGCAATGATCCTGCTGACGGGCTGGGAGTTCCTGGCGGAGTCGGTGCGGCGCATCTTCCACCCGCCGGAAGGGCTGTCGATCACGTATCTGGCGCTGGGGATCGTGGTGGGCTCGGCGGTCGTCAAGCTGGCCCTGGGCATCTACACGGTGGCGATGGGCCGCAAGGTGGGCTCGGGCCCGCTGGTGGCGGTGGGGACGGACTGCAAGAACGACGTGCTGGTCTCGCTGGTGACGATCCTGTCGGCGGTGGTGTTCCTGGCCTGGGGGGTGTCGATCGACGCCTACGCGGGGGTGGTGACGTCGGTGTTCATCCTCAAGGCGGGCTTCGACGTGATGAAGGAGACGGTGGGCGCGCTGCTGGGGCAGCCCGCGGACAAGGCCTTCGCCGACGCGCTCTACCGGCGGATTCGCGCGAACCCGCTGGTGCTGAACGCGGCGGACATGATGCTGCACAACTACGGCCCGGACCGCTATTCGGGCTCGGTGAACATCGAAGTGGACCACTCGACGAGCGTCAGCGAGCTCTATGCGGCGATCCACCGCCTGCAGCTCGACATCATGCACGAGCTGGGCGTGACGATGGTCTTCGGCGTCTACGCGGTCGACCGCGACCATGCGGCGCATCGCGAGTTGCGCAAGCTGGTCGCGGACTTCGTGCGCGGCTACGACCACGCCGTCAGCTACCACGCCATCTACATCCCCGAAGGCGAAAAGAAGATCTACTGCGACATCGTCGTGGACTACGAGCTCCACGACTGGGCGGACCTCCGGGAGGCCTTCACGGCCCTGATGCACCGGCACTATCCGGACTACGGGCTCGAGCTGGTGATCGAGACGGAATACGTCTAGGCGCGTTTCGCCGTCACGTTTTCTTGCCATCCCCGCCTCCGTGGGAGTATAAGGGGGGACGCAAGTTGCAGGAAAGGTGGCAAGGCCGTGTCGATGGTGATAGAGCAGTTGTTGGCCGTCCAGGAGCTGGACAGGGAAATCCGAAGCATCCGCCGCGAGGTGGACGCCAAGGCATCCCTGCGCGCCCAGATCGCAGGGCAGCTGGATCCGGCGAAGCGCCGCGTGGCGGACGCCCAGTCCCGCCTGGAGGCCCTCCAGCTGGATATCCAGGCCCGCGAGGCCGAGGCCGAGGACGCCCGCCTGAAGATCGCCAAGCGCAAGAACGACCAGCTGGCCCTCAAGTCGAACGAGGCCTACCGCGCCATGGAAAAGGAGATCGCCGAGCTCCACGAGCGCATCCGCCGCGCGGAGGATGCCGCCATGGAGTCGATGGTCCTCCGCGAACGCGCCGAACGGATGCTCCAGCTCGAACAGGAGGCCCTGGCGCAGGAAACGGCGTCGGTGGACGAGTCGCTGGCGGAGTTCGAGGCCCGCTCGGCGGAGCGCGAAGGCCGGCTGGAGGGCTTGCTGAAGCGCCGGGCGGAGCAGGCCGTCGGCATCCCGGCGCCGGTCCTCACGCGCTACAACCGCCTCTTTGCACGGCACGGCGACGCGGCCATTGCCCGCATCGAGCACGGCACCTGCGGCAGCTGCCACATGAAGCTTTCGCCGGCCCAGATCGTCGCTGCGCGCAAGGCGGACGCCATCGCCACGTGCGATTTCTGCGGCCGTATGCTGGTGGCGGGCGAATAGCCCCCCTCCCGCGGGCGGCGCGCGCATCCGCCGCAAACGTTCTTTGACAACCGGGGACCGGCCGCTGGCCGCCGGGCGGCCCTTCGGGGCCGCACGGAGGAAAGTCCGGACTCCACAGGGCAGGGCGTCCACGCCGGGAGGTGTGGAATTCCGCCGGCAAACGGCGGGAAAGGAAAGTGCCACAGAAACGAAACCGCCGGCGTCCCCCACGGGGCGCAGGCAAGGGTGAAACGGCGGTGCAAGAGACCACCGTGCGGATGCCGAGAGGCGCCGCGCAAGGCAAACCCCGCCCGGAGCAAGATCAAATAGGAGGCGGAAAGGGGCGGCCCGTCCCGCGCGGCGCAAGCCGCGGCTGCCTCGGGTTGATCGCTCAGACAAATGGCCAGGCCGGACCTTCGGGCCCGGCGACAGAATCCGGCTTATTCGGCCGGCCCCCGGTTGCCTTCCTCGGCGCGGACGCCCTCCGCGCCCCTTTTTGCTTTCCCCGCGCGGGCGGGAGGGGTATTCTTCGGCTTCCCGACCGCCCACCCTCTTACGGAGCTTGACGATGAAACTTGCACAGATCTGGACCGCCACCGCCGCACACCCCCTCTGGACGACCCCCGAGGCCGACGAAGGGGAATGCCGGAGCGTCGTCGCGTCCGACCTGATGAGCGACGTCCTGATGACCGACGAGGACCGCCCCCTCCTCCTCACGTCGCTGGTTTCCGACCAGTCCATCCGCACGGCCCACGTGGTCGGCGCGGCGGGCGTCCTGATCGTCAACGCGAAGGAGCCCCCGCCGGAGATGGCCCTGCTGGCCGAGACGCTGCGCATCCCCCTCGCGCGCACCGAGCTCTCGAAGTTCCGCGCCGCCGTCGCCCTGGGCAAGGCCCTCGGCCTCTAGCCGTGCGCGGCCGATGCCGCCTCCCCCGCCGCCGATGAACCCGATCCCCATCAGCACCGACCAGTCGCCGCTCCTCTTCCTGGAGCTGCTCTACAAGCTCCGCGTCCGCGACGTGATGTCCTCGAAGCTCGTCACCATCGGCCGCTCGGCCTCGATGCGCGACCTGAAGGAGCTGATGAAGCGCAACCGCATCTCGGGCGTCCCCGTCGTCGAAAACCGCCGCCTCTACGGCATTGTCTCGATCGAGGATTTGCTCCAGGCCTACGAGCAGGGGGCGATGGACGCGCCCGTCTCCCAGTTCATGGCGGCCAACGTCGTGACGGTCGAGGAGGACATGCCCCTGTCCATCGTCATGGGCTACTTCAACAAATACGAGTTCCGCCGCTTCCCCGTCCTGAGCGTCCACAACGAGCCCATCGGCATCCTGACCTCGCGCTCCATCTCGACGAAGCTGATGGTCGAGCTCTTCAAGGAGGTCGCCCGCCTCGAAGCCCAGATGGCCCCCCCGCCGCCGGTCACCTCGACCTGCTACTTCAAGACCTTCCGCGTCCAGAAGTCCGATTTCGAGCACGCCGGCAGCGCCGCGACGGAAATCAAGAACACCCTCGCCGCCCGCGGCATCCCGCCCAAGATCGTCCGCCGCGTCTCCATCGCCGCCTACGAACTCGAAATCAACATGGTCGTCCACTCCTTCGGCGGCACCCTGACCTTCCGCGTCGACGAGGAGGAGGTTCAGCTCATCGCCAAGGACTCCGGCCCCGGCATCGCCGACCTCGACCTCGCCATGAAGGAGGGCTACACCACCGCGAACGAATGGGTCAAGGCCCTCGGCTTCGGCGCCGGCATGGGCCTCCCGAACGCCAGGCGCGTCTCGGACCACTTCCACATCGTCTCCGAACTCGGCGTCGGCACCACCGTCACCATCCGCGACGACCTCCCGAAGCCGCCGCCCTCCGCCCCCCCGCAACCCTTTTCGCAGGCGAGCGCGCCTGCGGTCGAAAATCAACCCCACTGGTAGGAAAGGATTCAACTCCCTATGAAGAAGACTGCAAAGAAAACCGCCGCCCCCGCAAAGTCCGCGAAGAAGCCCGACTTCCTCGTCGCCGACCTGGCCCTCGCCGACTGGGGCCGCCGCGAAATCGATTTGGCCGAGCACGAGATGCCCGGCCTGATGTCCATCCGCAAGGAATTCGCCGCCGAACAGCCCCTGAAGGGCGCGCGCATCGCCGGGTCGCTCCACATGACGATCCAGACGGCCGTCCTCATCGAGACCCTCCAGGCCCTCGGCGCGCGCGTCCGCTGGGCCTCCTGCAACATCTTCTCGACCCAGGACCACGCCGCCGCGGCCATCGCGGCCCGCGGGACCTCCGTCTTTGCGCGCAAGGGCGAGTCGCTGGAGGAATACTGGGAGTATACCGACCGCATCCTCGACTGGGGCGACGAGACGCCGAACATGATCCTCGACGACGGCGGCGACGCCACCCTCTTCGTCCACCTCGGCTACCGCGCCGAAAAGGAAGGCCTCAAGACCCTCGACGGCCCCTACGGCTCGGCCGAGGAGGGCATCCTCAAGGCCCAGGTCCGCAAGGCCGTCCTGGCCAAGCCGGGCCGCTTCGCCAAGCTCGCCGCCTCCATCCGCGGCGTCACCGAGGAGACGACCACGGGCGTCCACCGCCTCTACCAGATGGCCGAAAAGGGCACGCTCCTCTTCCCCGCCTTCAACGTCAACGACTCCGTCACGAAGTCGAAGTTCGACAACATCTACGGCTGCCGCCATTCGCTCGTCGACGGCATCATGCGCGCCACCGACGTCATGCTCGCCGGCAAGGTCGCCGTCGTCGCCGGCTACGGCGACGTCGGCAAGGGCTGCTGCCAGTCGCTCCGCGGCCAGTGCGCCCGCGTCATCGTCACCGAGATCGACCCCATCTGCGCCCTCCAGGCCGCCATGGACGGCTACGAGGTCATGACCATGGACAAGGCCGCCGCCATCGGCGACGTCTTCGTCACGACGACCGGCTGCTGCGACGTCATCCGCAAGAAGCACATGCTCGCCATGAAGAACCTCGCCATCGTCTGCAACATCGGCCACTTCGACAGCGAGATCGACACCGCCGCCATGCGCGCCTTCCGCTGGGAGGAGGTCAAGCCGCAGGTCCACCGCGTCTGGACGGGCAAGGACCGCTCGATCCTCCTGCTCGCCGAGGGCCGCCTGGTCAACCTCGGCTGCGCCACGGGCCATCCGTCGTTCGTCATGTCCAACTCGTTCTGCAACCAGACGCTCGCCCAGATGGAGCTCTTCGCGAACACGGCCCGCTACCCGGTCGGCGTCTACCGCCTGCCGAAGATCCTCGACGAAAAGGTCGCACGCCTCCACCTGGAGCACCTCGGCGTCGAGCTCGACAAGCTGACGAAGAAGCAGGCCGCCTACCTCGGCGTCCCCGTCGAGGGCCCCTACAAGGCGGACTTCTACCGCTACTAGCAGAAAAGGTCCCGCCGTGGTCTCGCCGCTCGTCGCCGGTCTGGTCGGCCTTTGGGTCGGGGGACCCATCGGTGCCCTGATCGGCGCCGGCGGCGCCATCCTCTGGAACAAGATCGCCAGCGGCGTCGCCGAGGCCGATGCCTCCTCGCAGGCCTCTTCCTCCTCCCGCCCGGAGGATCCATCCGATCCGACCAACTACCTCCTCTCCTTCATGGTCCTCGTCGCCGCGGTCATGAAGGCCGACGGCCACGCCACCCGCGACGAACTCGACGTCGTCAAGCGCTTCCTCTCCGAAAACTACCCGGCGACCGTCGCCCAGGAAGCCCTGTCCGCCCTCCGCGACCTCCTCAAGAAGGACATCCCCGTCGAAGCGGTCTGCGAACAGATGGCCCGCCACTTCAACGTCGCCGTGCGTCGCCAGCTCTTCCATGCCCTCTGCGCCGTCGCCTATGCCGACGAGGTCTTCACCGAGGACGAAATCCGCCTCCTGCTGAAGATCGGCCACTACCTGCGCCTTCCCACCGACGACATCGTGTCCATCACGAGCATGTTCTCGCGGCAGGCCGGGGAACGCCGCTCCTCGTCCAGCGGCTCCCGCTCGCAGTCGCGCTCCCGCGCCGGGCCCTCGCTCGCCGACGACTACCGGATCCTCGGCATCCCCCCCTCCGCCTCCGACCAGGAAGTCAAGAAGGCCTATCGCCGCATGGCGGTCAAGCACCACCCCGACAAGGTCGCCCACCTCGGCCAGGCCGCCCAGCAGCAGGCGACGAAGAAGTTCCAGACCATCCAGTCCGCCTACGACCGCATCTGCGACGCGCGGCAGATGAAATAGCCCGCGCCCCGGGGGCGCTTCACACGACCAAAACCGTCCGCGTGCCAAACGTCGGCGCCCGATGTTTGCCGAGGCTAACATTCCGGGGCCGTCCCGTTCGGCGGCCCGCCAGGGACGCCATGCCCGCCGCCGCATCCGCAGTCGGAATGTTCGCCTTGGCTAACATTTCCCTCCGCCGGGCGCCGGAAGGCCCCTCCGGCCCCCTCCGGCGCCCCCTCCAGGCCCCCTCCGGCCCGGAAAAACCTTCCCC
>JAZQOP010000143.1:0-2805 GCA_045627965.1 Kiritimatiellia bacterium
GTAGGGGTTGGCGGCGGGGGTGCCGGGGGCGGAGGGGCGCGCAGGGGTGCCGGCCGAGGGAAAGGCGGGGGGCGCGGCCTTGGGGACGAGGGTGGAGGGAATGGCGTTGCGGATTTTCTGGATGAAGATTTCGGGGTCGGGGTGTTCTTCGGCGCCGAGGCGGGTGAGCTCGTGGCCGTCGGGGTCGATGAGGACGTAGGCGGGGACGCCGCGGATGCCGTATTGGGCCATGAGCTCCTTGTTCTGCTTGACGATGCGGTTGGGGAGGTTGATGCCGGTGGGGGTGTCGATGTAGGCGAGGGCGAGGGCGGGAGCGTAGGCCTTCCAGGCATCGGTGGAGAAGACTTCGCGGTCCATCAACTTGCACCAGGGGCACCAGTCGGAGCCGGTGAATTGGAGGAGGATCGGCAGGTTGCGGGCCTGCGCGAGCTGCTGGACGGCGGGGTAGTCCTGGGACCAGCGGCCGGCTTCGGCGCCGTTCTTGGCGGCGTCGGCGGCGGGGGCGCGGGAGGGCAGGGCGAGTGCGGCGGCGAGGGCGAGGACGGCCGGCAGGGCCGCGGCGAAGCGGCCCCGGGGACGGGGGGCGGGGCGGGATTGTCGTATTGCGTGGGCCATGTTCGTTTTCCTTGTCGGGCGGGCTGGCGGGGGCGGTGCCGGAGGAGCCTCCGCGCGCGGTTCTCCGTCCAGCCGCAACCTATGGGGTGAAGGCATCTTTGTCAAGCCCAAAGAATCCGATCCGGCATCTTGCGTGAGTTGTACAAAGAGACCGGACAGTGGCACAGTGCCTGCGGGTGGGGGGGCGACGAGAGGGCTTTTGGTACCCGATTGGCTGCCAGAGGCCCGGCCCATGCCTCTACAACCGAACCAGCGCCTGTCCCTCCGCCGTCTCGCGCCTCGACCTTTGCCTCCCCTTGGCGGCCTTCACGACGAAACCTTGCCATATCCCGCGAAGATCGCCCTCGGCCGATGGCGCAGGACGGATTGCCCCCCAGGGGCAGGCGTCCGTTCCGTGCCCACGGACGACGGATGCGAATTTCTCGGCTCCGCCTCCTTCGAAAAGCTCGCCGGCTGCAACGTCTACGACGCCCAGGCGTACGCCGCATGGGAGAAGGGTTCCGTCGAAGCCATCGACCGCCTCGTCCGAAGCTGGCATCCCCAAAGGACGGACTTCTCAAAAGTGCCTGTCCGGCGCATCCGCATCCTCGAAGCTCGGCACAAATCCATCCACCGGGAATCGCTCGGCGGCCCGGCCGCCATCGCCCATCCCGCCGCCGCTGGACAATCCCATTCCCTGCGCTTCTCAAAACCCAGAATCTCTTTCCGGTTGCAATTCACCGTCGTAGATCCGCTTTTTGAAGGGTTATAATCACTCCACTGCTTTTCAGACACAAATCAACGTGCCACGAAGGAATTAAAAGGTCTCGCCGCTTGCTGCCGCCGAGACATGACAACTGCTCCCAGCGAATGGCAACCGGCTTCATAGTGCAGGAGAACGGAAAACGCGGGCGCAAATACAGGCATTCCTCTTCACACTTGATGTCAAATATACTGCAGCAAATTATTCCATTTACGCAAATGCCGGACAAAAAACGGCATTTCCGTTTCCGGGCAGCCAATAGCGGATCCGAATCCTGCTCGACATCTTTCCACTGAAACATCCGACGAGGGGCATAAAACAGGCTGACAGACACAAAGGCCAAAAGCATCAGCGCCAATACAACTGTTGCAAATACTGTGTATTTATCCATAAAAGGCCTTTATTCAAACAGTGCTCGGATGGCTTGGATTCCCCCTAAAATTCGATGAACAAGCGGTTTTGGGCTAAAAACCCATGTATATGTTCCATAACTGTGAACATCGGCACCTGGCCCGAAAGTAATTGAAGCTGCATACGAGGAAGAAATATTATCATCGACGGGATACTGCATATCTGCGCCCACTCCAAGAAACGGTATCGGCCCCGCGGGGACATCCAGGCCATACATCATAGCTGTGCCCGCCAAATTGGCAATGCTTCCGTTAGCGGACATTTGATATTCAAGACCTGCTGCAGCAGTAGCCCCGATATGGCCTCCAGCCCCCAGCCCAACATACGCACCGATGTCAAATCCATCTTGGAGCGAATAACTCCATGCTACACCTAGCGACACATTGACACCGAAGCCTGCCCCTACATTAGCCATCAGGCCAGCTTGTTTTGTCCATAGCCCAAGAGAATCCGAAAGATACACGGGATTGTTTTTTGCATAAGCAAATAATACTTCCCCATCCACAAACTTCAAAAGATCCGCTGTCGTGAAACGTTCGAGATTGGGATTGTAAATCCGATAACGGTAGTACATCCACCCTTGGGAGTCGCCGAGGTGTTCGCGGGCGGTGTAGGTGACGCGGTTGAGGTCGGGGCCGGAGGAGGAGCGGAGGGTGCCAAAGGCGGTGTAGGCGTAGGTCTGGGTGACGTGGCCGTCGGGGTCGGTGAGGGCGGCGACGGAACCGAGGGCGTCGGTGTGGAAGACGCGGCGGGCGCGGGGGGCGCCGTCAATGAAGAGGAGGCGTTCGATGGGCTGGTCAATGCCGGGGCCGTTGACCCAGGCGTAGGCGACGCCGTTGGTGGGGTCCAGTTCCAAGAGGACGTCGGCCCCGTCGTAGACGAAGCGCTTGGAGAGGCAGTTGTTGAGGCTCTGGCTCAGCCGGTTGCCCTCGCCGTCGACTTCGTAGGCGAAGGTGTTGTCGTCGATGTCGGTCAGCGAGGGCATGCGGCCCTGGAAGTTGTAGGCGAAGGTGCGGGTTTGGCCGTTGACGACGTGG
>JAZQOP010000144.1:0-15114 GCA_045627965.1 Kiritimatiellia bacterium
CCCATGGTATGCTTCCGGCCCTGCAGGACGGAGCAGGCGTCCGGGCGGTTCCCGGCGTCCCCCCCGCCCTCGGTCCGGGAAAGGGACAGCTGTCATGGACAAGACGATTTTGGGCGCATTGGCCTTGGTATTCGCCGTGGAAGCGGCGGAAGCGTGCACCGGCATGTTTGCCGGACGTGAAGCGACGGCGGACGGCTCGATCCTCATCGGGCGGACGGTCGACTTCTCGCCCTTCAACGCCACGATGCGCCAGCAGGTCTGCGAGCGCGGCGCGCAAATCTCCTTCGACGGCCGGACCAACCGCTACCGCTACGTCTGCGCCCCGAAATCCACCAGCCTCTACGCCGGCCGCTACGCCGGAAGCGCCGCCAACGAAATGGGCGTCATCCTCACCGGCACCATCACCGGCGCCACCC
Source organism: Kiritimatiellia bacterium (assembly GCA_045627965.1). GTDB lineage: Bacteria > Verrucomicrobiota > Kiritimatiellia > CAIQIC01 > Lenti-01 > RGIG3636. The sequence continues at coordinate 417 of JAZQOP010000144.1, forward strand.
GCCCCGAGGCCCTGGCCAACGACCCCTTCATCCCCGTCGACGCCGGCGGCGTCGGCGAGCCGAACCTTCCCGACTACATGATCGGCAACGCCGCGACCGCGCGCCAGGCGGTCGACCTCCTCGCCGAGGCCGTCGCCCGGAAAGGCCACGCCGGCGCCGAGATCTACATGGTCGCCGACACGAACGAGGCCTGGTATGTCGAGGTCTACTCCGGCCACGACTGGGCCGCCGTCAAGATGCCCCAGGACAAGGTCGCCGCCTTCGGCAACCACTTCAACCTCCGCGCCTTCGACGCCGACGACTCCGCCAACGCCCTCCACTCGCCGACGCTCGTCTCCCGCGCCGTCGACGAAGGCTTCGCCGTCTGGGCCGACGACGCCCACGCCCGCCTCGACCTCTTCGCCACCTACGCCGACCCCGATTCCGTCTTCAAGGACTTCCTCAACTTCCGCGCCTGGTATGGCCACCGCCGCTTCGCCCCCTCCTCCCTTCCCCCCTACTCGCCCGACCTCCCCCCCGACCTCTTCTACGCCCCCGACGCCCCCCTGGCCCCCGGCGACTTCTTCGCCCTCATGCGTGCACGCTACGAGGACCTCTCCGACGACGACCTCCCCGTCCCCCGCACCAACGCGGCCATCCGCGTCATCGGCACCACGAAGCAGGGCAACTGCCACGTCCTCCAGCTCGACTGCCGCCCCTCGACGCCCGACCGGATGCGCGGCACCGTCTGGTCCTGCCTCGGCCAAAGCGAGCACGGCGTCTTCCATCCCGTCAACGCCGCCCAGAACGCCCTCCCCGACGCCTTCACCAACGACGCCCAGCGCGTCTTCGCCTACGACCCGGCACGCGCCGCCGACGCCTTCCGCCGCCTTTCCGCCCTGGCCCAGGCCGACCGCCGCTTCTACGGCCCCGGCATCCGCGCCTTCTGGGACGCGCGCGAACGCCGCTTCCTGGGCGAGTGGCCCGCCCTCATCGACGATGCCGCCGCCGCGGACGACCCCGCCCCCCTTTCCGCCTACACCGCCGCCGCGGAGACCTCCTCCCTGGCCGCCGCGCGCCGCCTCTACGACGAGCTCCTCTGGTATGCCGCCGCGAACAACCGCATCCAGGGCGACGGCAGCGGCGCCACCGACGAGCCCGACGCCCCCTTCGCCCCCTCCCTGCGCACCACCTGCACCGGCTTCCACGAAACGGAGTTCGGCGGCATCCGCATCGTCCCGACCCGCTCCGGGCTCTTCGACGCCGGCTTCGCCCTCGGCGACGCCGTCGACATCCGCCTCGACAGCGGCCTCGTCCTCACCAACGTCCCCATCTTCGACGGCTACTACCTCCACGTCAACGACCCCGTCCTCGTCTGCCTGGGCGAAGCCGTCACCCTCCAGCGCAACTTCGGCGACGACGTCTTCGTCGAGGCCGGCTATCCCGAAAGCGCCATCGCCACCCTCGAAATCACCCTCCGCGAGCCCGGCGCCTTCCTCGGCACCCAGCTCGGCCTCTCCCTCGCCTATTCCGACGACCGTTCCCGCTACCCCTCCGACGCCGTCTTTGCCAACTTCCGCGCCATGGCCGGCGGCCGCCTCCCCGCCAACCTCCTCTTCCGCGGCGCCTCCCCCTGCGACAACCGCCACAACCGCGCCCCCTACGTCGACCGCTTCCTCGAAGCCAACGCCATCCGGTGCGTCATCGACCTCGCCGACGCCCCCGACCGCATCGTCGCCTACCGCGCCCTCGAATCCCTCGACGCCCCCTTCTGGAAGGCCCTCGTCGACCGCGGCGCCGTCCACCCCCACCCCATCAAGGCCAACTTCATGACCGCGGACTACCGCGCCGGCATCGCCGACGCCCTCCGCACCATCCTCGCCCACGACGGCCCCTACTACATCCACTGCCAGGAAGGCAAGGACCGCACCGGGTTCCTCTGCATCATCCTCGAAGCCCTCGCCGGTGCCTCCCTCGACGAGATCGAGCGCGACTACATGGCCACCTTCGCCAACTACTACGCCGCCGGCGCCGCCCTCGCCCCCGACCGCTACCGTCGCATCCGCGACATCTACTTCGGCAACTACGTCGCCGCCCTCGCCGGACGCCCCCTCCCCGAGTGCACCACCGAAAACCTCCACGCCGGCATCCGCCAGTACCTCCTCGACACCGGCCTCGACGTCGACACCCTCGACGCCCTCTCCGCCAAGCTCTCCGGAAACCCCTCGTGACCTCCCGCAACGCCATCCGCAAGGCCGCCAGGAAGGGACAGGCCCAATGAAGAAGCAGCCCAGCGGACTCATTGACGCGACCTTTTACAGGCAGCTCCGCGGCGTCATCCACGAGGCGCGGCGGTTCGTCCACACGACGGCCAATGCCGCAATGGTGAAGGCCAAGGCGGCGTATGGCGACGGGCTGATTGATTCACTGGCCGTAAAGCTGACAGCCGAATTCGGCGCGGGGTCCACCCGTTCCAATTTGCGCGATATGCGCCAGTTCCACCTGTGCTTCCAAAATGGCCGCACACTGCGTGGCGAATTGACCTGGAGCCACTACCGCTTGCTGATTACGGTCGAGAACGAGGAGGCGCGGCCATATTACGCCGAGGAATGCGCCTGAGGCGGCGGCCGCAAAGGAACAAGGACGACATTGATTTAAAATAGGAAGGTCACGACAAAAGATGAAAAAGACCATTCGGATCCTCGCCGTCGCGCTGTTCGCGACGGGGCTGTGCGCATTCGGCGCCGACAGGTGCTTCACGGAAGAGGAGCTGGCCTACATGCCCGCCACCACCCAGATCGAGCTCTACAAGGCCGGCATCCTCTCCCCGGTCGAAGTCCTCGAAGCCCAGATCGCCCGCGTCCAGCGCTACAACGGCGAATACAACACGGAGCTGCGCGACCTGAACGACGAGATCGGCACCTTCAACGCCGGCAAGGTCAACGCCATCACCTTCGACTGCTTCGCCGAGGCCCGCGCCCAGGCCCGGGAAGCCGAGGAGCGCTACCGCAACGGCACCGCCCGGCACCTCGAAGGCATCACCGTCGGCGTCAAGGACGAGAACGAGCTCGCCGGCTGGCACGTCGACATGGCCTCGATCGTCCTCAAGGGCCTCCCCGCCTGCACCGACGACTGCCCCCTGATCGAGCGCCTGCGCGCCGAGGGCGCCATCTTCGTCTTCCAGACCACCGTGCCGGAGTTCTACATCAACTGCATGACCTGGAGCCGCCTCTACGGGGTGACCCGCAACCCCTGGAACCTCTACTACGGCGTCGGCGGCTCCTCCGGCGGCAGCGGCGCCGCCCTGGCCGCGGGCTTCTGCACGCTCGCCACGGGCTCCGACATGGGCGGCTCCATCCGCCTGCCTTCCTCGATGTGCGGCGTCTACGGCTTCAAGCCCCCCTTCGGCCGCGTCCCCACCTCCGAAATCGCCTATGAGACGCTCGGCCCCATGACCCGCACGTTCGACGACCTCGTCCTCATGCAGAACGTCATCGTCGGCCCCCACCCGAAAAACCACGCCTCGCTCCGTCCGCGCCTCGACTACCCCGTCGAATACGCCCCCCTCCAGGGCACCAAAGTCGCCGTCGCCTACGCCGACGACTGGCTCGAAGGCGGCTGCGACCCCGACGTCCGCGCCGCCCTCGACAAGGTCGTCGCCGTCCTCCAGGGCCTCGGCGCCGAAATCAAGGTCGTCGCCCTCGGCTGGCAATCCGACCACGGCGACCTCCAGATCTTCAACGAAGGCCTCCTCTCCACCGAAATGTACGAGCTCGTCGAGATCGCCGACGGCCAGCAGGACCTCGTCTCCTCCTACGTCGTCCCCATGTGCAACCCGATCGACGGGCTCGGCCCCAAGGCCCTCCTGAAGGCCGGCGTCCTCGGCGATCGCATCCATCGCGGCGTCCAGCAGGCCGTCTTCGAGGACGGCTGCATCGCGCTCGTCATGCCGACGCTCGCCACCGCGAAGGTCCCCGCCGACTTCCTCGCCCCGGGCGCCGACCCCGCCGACGTCGACGGGCGCGCCGTCGCCGGCAGCGAGTTCATCCTCACCCCCGTATGGAACCTCCTCAACCGCTACCCGGTCGTGGACGTCCCCGTCGCCCTCGGCGCCCAGAACGTCCCCATCGGCATCCAGGTCGTCGGCGACACCTACGACGACCTCGCGGCCTTCCGCGTCGCCGCCGCCCTCTCCAAGGCCCTGCCGCAGAACTACCGCGAAGGCCGCTTCCCCGACTTCCGCGACCAGAAGTAGCCCCCGCTCCCCGGCGCCGCCCCACCGAAAACCCTCCAACAAGGAACGAATCCCGTGAAAAAGATGCTGCTCTCCCTCCTGACGGCCGGATGCCTGTCCGGCCTCGTCCTGCCCGACCAGGAAGCCGCCGCCTGCACGGGGTTCTATGTCGGCAGCGACGTCTCGTCCGACGGCACGACCCTCATCGGGCGCACCGTCGACGCCGCGCCCTGGAACGGCCCGATGCTCGTCGGCCGCTTCGGGCGCGGCGAACGCACCTTCCCCGACGGCTCCACCAACGCCTACGCCTTCGTCTGCGCCTTCAAGGCGGCCTGCCAGCAGGTGGGCTTCTACGGCGGCGGCGCCGTCAACGAATGCGGGGTGATGCTCTCGGCGACGGTCACCGGCCGCTCGAACGACGCCGCCACCGGGGCCGACCCCTTCGTCCCCGTCGCCTCCGGCGGCTACGGCGAGCCCAACCTCCCCGACGTCCTCGCCGGCCGGTCCGCCACCGCCCGCGAGGCCGTCGAGCTCCTCGGCCGCCTGGTCGCCGCGCACGGCCACTCCGGCCCCGAAATCTACATGGTCGCCGACTCCAGCGAGGCCTGGTATGTCGAGGTCTACACGGGCCACCAGTGGGCCGCCGTCAAGATGCCCGCCGACCAGGTCGCCGTCTTCGGCAACCAGTTCAACATCCGCGCCTTCGACCCGGCCGACGCCGAAAACGCCATGCATTCCCCCGACCTCGTCGCCCTTGCGGTCGCCCACGGGTTTGCCGTCTGGGCCGACGAATCCCAAGGCCTCATCGACCTCTACAAAACCTACTCCCCCCCCCTCTGGGACTACGCCAACTACCGCACCTGGTGGGGCCACCACGCCTGGGCCCCGTCCACCTTCGGCGACGATTCCTACGCGACCGCCACCCCCTACCCGCTCTTCTTCGACCCCGAGCCCGACCTCAAGGTCTCCCTCACCGACGTCTTCGAGCTCATGCGCACCCGCTACGAGGGCGTCCGCTGCCCCGACGAAAACGGCGACACCTCCATCCGCGTCATCGGCACCACCAAGCAGCAGAGCGCCCACGTTCTCCAGATGCGCCCCGGCTTGCCGGCCGACTTCCGCTGCACGCTCTGGGAATGCCTCGCCCAGGCGGAGCATTCGACCTTCCTGCCCGTCTGCATGGCCGTCCAGCACATCCCCGAAGCCTTCTCGCGCGACGCCGCCGGCCCCCTCGCCTACGACCCCGCCCGCGCCGCCGACGCCTTCCTCCGCCTCGACACCCTCGCCGAGCTCAAGCGCTCCGTGACCGACACCTACGGCGTCCGCCAGGACGTCCGCCCCCTCTACGGCGCCGGCGTCCGCGCCCACTGGCGCGCCCAGGAGGACCGCCTCGTCGAGGAATGGCCCCGCATGCTCGACGCCTGGGCCTCCGCGGCCGACCCGGACGACGCCCGCGCCTCCGCCACCGCCTTCGTCGACTTCCAGCAGACCTGGTCCCTGGCCGAGGCGAAGCGCCTCCACGACGAGCTCGCCTGGTTCTGGGCCGAATTCAACTGCGACCTGCGCGACGGCGGCGGCTCCTCCGACGTCCCGACCCGCCCCTTCGCCTCCTCCGTCCCCGCCAACGCCGAAACCGCCGCCTCCTGGACCCGCTGGCACCGCGCGGACTTCCACGCCCTCGTCGACGAACTCGCCGGCCCGGCCGAATCGCGCTCCACGGCCCTCGCCGCCCTCGCCGCCGGGGCCGAGCAGGTCTTCGACGACGTCGTGGACGCCGCCTCCCTCGCGGACGCCCAGGAGGACCTGGCCGCCATCGTCGAGGCGATCTGCCTCGAACTCGCCTCCCCCTCCGGCAGCCGCGACAACCCCTGGCTCTGCGGCGACGGCGTCCGCGTCTGGACGAACGGGACCGGAGCGCTCATCTTCGAAGGCGACGGCTCGACCGGCCCCTTCGCCTCCGCCGGCGACCTCCCCTGGGCCCCGGCCCTCTCCGGCCTCTCGGAGGTCCGCGTCGCCGAAAGCGTCTCCCTCGGCACGAACGCCCTCGCCAGCCTTCCGGCGACGGTCCCCGTCAACGGCCTCCTTCCCGACGCCCTCTTCGCGGCGCTCGGCGGCATGTCGCCCGCCGGCTCGATCAGCGGCGCCGAATTCGACTGCGTGGCCATCGAAAACGGCCGCGCCATCCTCGGCGTGGCGGTCTACACCAACGCCGACCTCGAAACTTCCGCCGCCGAATGGAACCGCGCCGACATCGAGGGCGCCTCCGCCGAAGACGGCTCCGCGCGCCTGGTCGTCCCCGCCGCCGTCGACCGCGGCTTCCTCTACCTGCGCACGAAGCCTGCGGACTGATCCCGGTTGCCCGCCCCCCCGCCGCCCATCCGGCGGGGGATTCGCCCCCTGGCCGGCCGGAAGCGCCGGGGCAAGGCGCTGCCAGGACCGGGAGCCGGGGGCAAAAAGGCCCTGGTTTTCGCCTGTTTTTGACAAAAATTCTTTTTTTGCGAATTGGGGGTTGACAACGGGCCGGGCGGAGCGTATAAGAGCCCCCGTGTTTGAGATTTGGGGGGTTAGCTCAGTTGGTAGAGCGCCTGAATGGCATTCAGGAGGTCGGGAGTTCGAACCTCCTACCCTCCACCAAGTTTCAAACGCCACACGTCCGCAAAACGGGCGTTTTTTTGTGCCCTGGGGGGGGCGCGCGGGGGCATTTCCCCCGCCGGGCAAGATCATGCCATGGCATCTGGGCCCCGGGGCGTCCGGCGGCTCCGGCGGCGGGGCCCAGTTGCGGCCGGCCTGGCGAACCGCGCCGACCGTCAGCGGCGCTTCTTCAGGGTGCGCTCGGCGATGAGGGCCGCGCCGACGAGGGTCAGTTCGGGCACGACGTCCATGTCGAAGCCCGCGCCGGCGGCGACGGCGTCGGCCCATCCGCCGGTCGCCATGACCAACGGATCGCGGCGGCCGCAGCACTTGGTCAGCTGCCAGACGATTTCCGTCACCATGCCGCGGAAGCCCCAGGAGCGGCCCGCGCGCAGGGCTCCGGCCGTGTCGCGGCCGATATCGGGGGCGCCGCCCTCGGCGCCGTCCAGGACGGGCAGCTGGGCCGCGCGGCGGCCAAGGGTCTCCAGCCACAGGCCGTAGCCGGGGGCGATCGCGCCGCCGCAGAAGCCGCGGCCCGGCACGACCAGGTTGAACGTCGAGGCCGTCCCGAAGTCGCACACGATGACCGCCTTGCCCTTGTAGAGCGCGGCGGCGGCCACGGCATCGGCGTAGCGGTCGGCGCCCGTCTGCTCCGGGGCCGCGAGGTCGACCGCAAGGCCCATCTCGGCCCCCCACCCCGTGCGGACCTGCGGCACGCCGGGGAAGAGCTCCGCGGCGACGGCGGCCACCTTGGCCTCCTGCGCGGGAACGACCGAGCAGACCGCCACGGCGTCGGGGCCCTTGCCGCCGAAGCCCTGCTTCCGGACCTCGCGCAGGAGCGACCGCACCGCCCCCTTGGCATAGCCGTCCACGCATCCCGCGCAGACCGCCTTGCCGTCCGCCACCCACGCCGCCGCCGTGCGGCTGTTCCCGATGTCCAACGCTACGATTTCCATTCCGTTCCGTCTTTCCTGCTCACGTTCCGCCGTGCGTTCCATGCGCGGCTCAATAGAAAAAGTGGTCCGCCCAGGCCAGGCCCTTGTCCGTCACCTTCCACGAGCCGGAGCGGCTCGACACGTAGCCGCGGGCGTTGCGTCCCAGGACCGCCGCGTCGGCCTTCCAGACGGCGCGCCGGGCGTTGCCGAGCTTGGCGACCTCCTCGGGCGTCGCGTTCCGCCCGCGCAGAGGCATGCCGGACTCGGCGAGGGCCACGCACATCGGGCCGCCGTCGTAGGGCGCGCCCTTCCAGAGGGCGGGGTAGCGGTCGAAGAAGTCCGGCTTGCGGCCGCGGAGGATCAGCTCGGCGGCCGCCGGCTGGGCGTCGAGGTAGGCGCCGAAGGTCAATTCCGGGTCCGCCGCGTGCGCCGCGTAGAACGCCAGCGGGTCGATGGCGAACAGGTTCAGCCCGTTGTGGATGCCGAAGAGGTTGGTCGTCTTCCGCTCGCGCATCATGCGGTCGAAGCGCGAATTGAGGACCAGGTCGACCTCCCAGTGCAGATGCCCCCGTTCGTTGGGGATCGGCGGCTTCGTGTTCGACGTCGTGCCCATCGTGGCGATCTCCTCGCCGGCGCGGACCTGGGCGCCGGCGCGGACGCCGAAGCGGATGTCGGACAAATGCGCGTAGAGCGTGCAGACCGTCGAGGTCACGACCGAGCCCGAGGCGTTCGTCCGGACGCCGAGCGAGGGGTCGGGGTGCTCGATCACGACATACTTCCCGTAGCTCGAATTGCCCGGCGTGGAATTGACCAGCGCCACGCGCCCGTCCGCCACCGCGAAGACCGGGTCGGCCGGACGACCGCGCCGGTCGCGCGTCGTCGGGGCGATGTCCACCCCCTCGTGGAACCCCGCCGTGCCGTTGGCGCGCGTCCGGGTCGAGCCGAACTTTGCCGAGACCAGCCGGCCCGAGCCCGTCGGCTGCAGCACGCCGGGCGCATCCGGGTGCAGCAGGTCCTGCTGCGGCGTCGGCGTATGCATCGCCTGCCAGACCGGCGGAGGCGGGGGGGGCGGAGGCGCCTCCGCTTCCGCCGGCGCCGCCGCGCCAGGCACCTCGGCCACGGCCGCCGCCGGCGCCGCCGCCGCCGCGCCGCCGCCCGAGGGCTGCGCCAGCCAGCGGAAGAAGAAGTAGTCGAACACCAGCAACGGGACGATCCAGAGCAAATGGACCCAAAAGGCCCCCTGCGCCGAGGCCCCGCGCGCCTTGGGCATCCGCGAGCCGTGCGGCGGCGGGCGGAAGGTGCGCGTCTCGCGCTCCGGGACGCGGCGCCGCGGCAAGGGCTTGGCCATCGGACGCGCCGGGGTCCGCGAGAAGAGCGTCGCGGAATCCGTATCGCGGGGCAGGCGGGGCGGGAGCGTCGGGATCATTCCTCGGCCGCCTTTCCGCAGCGCCCCGCCAGCGCCAGCGCCAGGAGCGCGCCGCCCAGGACGAACAGGCCGATCGACACCGTCTGGGCGACATCCAGCCCGAACCAGCCCGGCTGGCGGACGTCGCCGCGCAGGAACTCCACCCCGAAGCGCAGGGGCGCATACGCCAGCAGGTAGGCCGCCGACGTCGTCCCGGGCCGCTTCCGCAGCGGCGCACGGAACGCCACCAGGCAGGCCCAGATCGCCACCAGGCCGGCCGCCTCGATCGCCTGCGTCGCATAGAGCGGAATACCCGGGAACGCCTGGCCCATCGGCGTGCACGCCGGATACGCCACCCCAAGCCACCGCGGCGCCCCTTCGGCCAGCGGCGCCCCGTGGCAGCACCCGAACGCCAGGCACCCGAGCCGTCCGAACGCGTGGCCGATCGCCAGCCCCGGCGCCGCAAAGTCGAACAGCGCCGCCGCCGGCATCCGGCGAAGGCGCGCGTAGAGCGCCAGCGACAGGCAGGCCGCCGCAAAGCCGCCGTAGAAGATCAGCCCCCCGTGGTCGATGCGCACCATCTCGCCCGGCGCCGTGGAAAAGTAGCCCCAGTTCGCGACGACATAGGCCGCGCGCGCCCCCAGGATCCCCGGCACCATCAGCCAGATCGCCAGCGACGTCGGCATGTCGCCCCCGAACGCCTTCTCCTTGCGCCCCAGCCAGGACCACGTCCCGACCGCCGCCAGCAGGCCCAGCATCGCCAGGAAGCCGTAGGTATAGATCGTCTTGCCGAAAATTGTGATCAGTTCAGGGTGCATACGTCGAAAGAACGCGCGGATACTACCTTCCCCGCCCCCCCTTTGCAAGACGCGAACCACCCCCGCGCGAAATTGCCCTCCGTGCCGCCACCCGTCCCCGCCGGGCACGGGGGCCTCCGCCGGGCATCCGCCCGCTTTCCATTCCCCTTTTTCGCACTCCGCTCTTGCCCCGGCGCCCTTTGCGCGCTATAAGAACGGGACGCCATTCCGGCCGCGCCCCATGAACGAACGCCCCCAGCCCAGCCTTCCCTCGAACCTGCGCATCGCAGGCACGCAACGGACGCAGTACCACTTCCCCGTCTACCGCTTCATCAACTGGATCACGGTCGGCGCCTACCTGGTCGGCCTGGTGATCATGTACTTCCTGCTCGGGATGTTCGGCATCCCGGCGCCGCTGGGCTGGGCGGCCATCGTCATCATCCTGTCGGTGGGCATCCTCCTGCTCGGCAAGCCCAAGCTGCTGCTCAACTGCATGCTGTTCTACTTCCTGCTCATGCCGGGCAACCGCCTCCTCGGGCTGCTGCCGCTGCCGCTGCCCAACTTCCTCGACGAGCTCTTCTTCGTCCCGCTGGTCGCGGTCATCGTCATGTATCACATCAACGGGCACGTCCGGCACGGCGGCCTGTGGTTCCCGACGCTCTTCGTCCTCATCACGGGCCTCAGCTGGTATGTCAACGGCAAGCCCTCCAGCTACGCGCTGCTCAAGGTCACCCTCGTCAACCTCAAGTTCTTCATCATCTGGTACTACTGCCGCCTCACCGCCACCTTCGAGGACGACCGCGAGGCCATGCGCTGGACCTGGCTCTACGTCGGATACGCCGCGATCCAGTTCGCCTACAACTGCCTCTGGCAGCGCGGCCCCTGGCCGACGCGCCACCCCGACTTCAGCTTCGGCGTCTTCGGCTTCCCGGGCGCCCACATGGTCGGCTACATGTCCGTCCTGGCCCTCTTCCTGCTCTTCGGCATCTACCTCGCCGACGAAAAGCGCTTTTCCCGGCGCGGCAAGTTCGGGCTCCTCCTGCTGGCGGCCGTGCTGCTGCACAACCTGGTCTTCATGACGGACACCAAGCACGCGCTGGTCATTGCGCCGGCCTGCTGCGGCATCCTCTTCCTGCTGCCGCGCGTCTCCGTCCGGATGCGCCTCAGCGCCATCCTGCTCGCCCTGGCCATGGGCGTGGCCGGCTTCAGCTACTTCCAGATGAAGGGCGGCATGGACTGGGCCCGCTCCTGGGTCCGCAACGGCTTCCAGAACTCCGCCCGCTCCGCCGTCCTCCAGGCCATCACCCGCGACTTCCCCTACATCGTCCGCTACCCCGTCCTGGGCGCCGGCCCCGGCCAGTTCACCTCGCAGGCCGCGCAGGACAACAAGCGCCCCCTCGCCCGCCGCTACATCCTCCCCTACACCGCCGAGGAGCGCCGCCGCTCCTACTTCGGCCTCCAGGGCACCACCTCCACCGCCTCCGTCATCGGCAGCTCCGCCGTCGACACCTTCTACATCATCGGCGAGCTCGGCTACGCGGGCGAGCTCCTCTTCAACGCCTTCTTCCTCTGGATCGGCTGGGTCCTCCTGCGGCGCGGCACGGACGAACGCAACAAGACGCGCACCTGGGGCATCCGCCTCATGCTGGGCATCGGCATCGCCTTCCTGATGATCCTGCGCCTCCTGGCCAACGTCTCCACCGTCCCCGCCCTCTTCTACCCCATCTGGATCCTCATCGGCCGCCTCTGGGACATGCCTCCGCCCGGCGCCAAGGCCCTCCCCGCGGACGCCGACGAAGAAGAAGCCCTCCTCCCCGCGGACGCGGACGGCGGCGGGCGCGACTTCGAGGACGTCGGATGACGACGGCCGGCCCCCGCCCGCCCCGGCCGGCCCTGGTCACGGTCTCGCCGTGGTGCGAACGCTCCGGCGCCCCCATCTGCGCCCTGCGCCACGCCGAGCTCCTGCGTCCCGACGTCTCCGAAAGCATCCTCGCCCTCAACGCGCACGGCATCCTGGAGGACGACGCCCGCGCCGCCGGCCTGCCCGTCTGGTGCGTCCCGTTCGGCGGCAAGGGCTTCCGCCGGATGCCGAAATGGAAGCGCCTCCTGCGCCCCGACGTCGCCGCAGCCGTCCTCCTCGCGCGCCTCCGCTACGCCGCCGGCCTCGCCAGCCTCGTCCGCCAAAAAGGCCCCGGCGCCATCGTCCACGTCCATTCCATGGCGGAGCACCTGCCCTGGACGCTCCTGGGCGCGCGCCGCGGCGGCGCCCGCATCTTCGCCACCCTCCACGAGCCCTGGCAAGGCAGCCCGCGCGAGGAGCGCTGGGCCCGCCAAATCGCCCAAGCCGCCGAAAAGGTCGTCTTCCTTTCCCGCGACGCCCAGGGCCGCTATCCCGCCTGCCTCCGCGACAAGTCCGTCGTCGTCCCCAACGCCATGGCGCTCCCGTCCGACGCCGAATGCCAGGAGCGCGCCGCCCCGCGCGACCGCCGGGCGCAGGACCGCGCCCCCGTCCGCTTCTCGCTCGTCGGCCGCCTCTACCTGGGCAAGGGCGTCGACGTCTTCCTGCACGCCTGCGGGCTCCTGAAGCGCCGCGGCGTCCCCTTCCAGGCCTCCCTCGTCGGCGGCTCCGACCCCGCCATGGACGCCCGGCTCCGCGCCTGGATGCGCGCCGACGGCCTTGCGGAAGGCCGCGACGTCCTCCTCTGCGGCGAATGCGCCGACATGCCCGCCGCCTACGCCGATGCCGACGTCCTCGTCTCCGCCTCCCGCCGCGACTCCTTCCCGCGCGTCGTCATGGAGGCCATGGGCTGGGGCCTCCCCGTCGTCGCCACCGCCGTCGACGGCCTCCCCGAAATGGTCGACGACGGCCGGACCGGCCTCCTCGTCCCCTCGGAAGACCCCGCCGCGATGGCCGACGCCATGGCCCGCCTGGCCGCCGACCCCGCCCTCCGCCGCCAGCTGGGCGACGCCGCCCGCCGCCGCGCCCGCACCCTTTTCGACCCCTCCGCCTACCGCCGCCGCATCCTCGAGCTCTACGGCCTGGAGCCCGCCCCATGACGCCCCCCGCACCGCTCGTCAGCCTCGTCGTCCCGATCTACCGCATCCCCGGCGACCTCCTCCGCGCCTGCCTCGCCTCCCTCCGCGCCCAGACCCTCCCCGAAGCCGAATTCCTCTGCGTCCTCGACGGCCCCGACGCCGAAGCCGAAGTCCTCGTCCGCACCTTTGCCGACGCCGATCCCCGCTTCCGCCTCCACGTCCTTCCCGAGAACCAAGGCGTCTCCGCCGCACGCAACGCCGGGCTGGAGAGGGTCCGCGGCGACTGGTTCGGCTTCGTCGACGCCGACGACGTCCTCGCCCCGACCTGCTGCCGCCTCCTCCTCGACGCCGCCCTCGACGGCGCCCCCGACATCGTCTGCGCCTACGCCCGGGGCGCCTCCCGGGAACGCGTCCGGGCCCGCATCCCGTACCTCCCGGCGGACGGCCTCTTCGCCCTCGACGATCCCGCCGGGGCCGCCGGGGCCGTCCTGCGCGCCGGGGCCTCGGTATGGGCCAAGCTCTTCTCCCGCGCGTTCCTGCCCCTGCGCTTCACCCCGGGACAGACGCACCTCGAGGACGCCGCCTTCCTTTGGAAGGCCCTGCGGCAGGCCACCACCGTCCGCTTCCTCGCCGCCGAGCCCTACTGCGCCGTCGCGCGCCCCGGCTCCGCCTCCCGGGCCCCCCTCTCCGACGACGCCCTCCGCCGCTACTACGAAAGCCTCGGCGCCCTCCTCGCCCTCCTCCGCCCCTCCGCCCGCGCCGCCCAGCTCTGGCAGCTCGCCCTCTGGGGCGGCGGCATCGACCTCCCGATGCCCCCGGACGCCGCCCCCTCCCCCGCCTGCCGCCAGGCCATGGCCGGTTTCTGGACCCGGCTCCTCGAAGCCGACCCCGATGCCGCGGCCTTCCCTCCCGCCTTCCGCCGGGCCGTCCGCCGGCGCCTCTCGGCCCCCGAGGCCCTCGTCCGCCCGCACACCGCCTTCCACCGCCGCCTCTGGGCCGCCTACCGCTGGCACACCCGCGCCGCACGCGGCCAGGCCGCCTGGGGCGCCTTCCGCTCCGCCTTCCTCCATGCGCGCCCCCCCGAGCGCCAGAACGTCATCCTCACCGACGGCGACCCCGCCGAAATCGAGGATTTCCGACGCGGCCTCGAAGACGCCCTGGGCGTCCCCTTCCACGTCCGGGGCGTCGTCTGCAACCGGGGGGCCCGCCGATGGTGGCGCGAGCTCTGGCGCTACGCCATGTATTTCTGGGTCCCCTTCCGCGCCTTCCTCGCCCGCCGACGCTACGGCATCGTCGTCGGCTGGCAGCAGTTCTTCGCCATCCTCTTCTGCTGGTATGGCGAAATCTTCCGCGCCCGAAAGACCTCCTTCGTCGCCGTCAAGCACCTCATCTACCACCCCAAGCGCGGCCTGGCCGGCCGCCTCTACCGCCGCCTGATGGCCCGCGTCGTTTGCGGCACCCGCATGGACCTCGCCGCCGTCTCCTCGGAGCGCCACATCCGCTTCCTCCAAACCGAGCTCGGCATGCCGCCCGGCCGCGCCTTCCCGCTCCCCTTCGGCGTCCCCGACATCGCCGCCGCCTACGCCTCCTCCGCCGTCCCCCAGGGCCGCGGCTTCGCCCTGGCCATCGGCCGCAGCAACCGCGACTTCGACTGGCTCATGGCCGAGTGGCGCCGCCTCCC
>JAZQOP010000145.1:0-24053 GCA_045627965.1 Kiritimatiellia bacterium
CGCTCGCCCCCCTCATGCGGATGCGCATGCACGCCGCATTCCCATTCCCGTTGCAAGGCCCCATTCGGCAATCATTGCGGATTCGCATGCCCGCCGAATTTCCCCCTCATTTCAGCCCCATTCGGTAGGGCCCGATCTCCGAGCGGGCCGCCTTCGGCTCCCCCTGCGGCCGCGCATGCCCGCCGAATCCTCGTCCCATGCCCCGCCTCCTCCCTGGATGGTCTAGACCGTCGAGGCATCCTAGTCCCCGCTCCACTTTGTGAGATTATGGTGAAACATTGGGCTTTTTGCCCATTTTTGGCCGCTCCGGCCCTCCCATTCGCCCCCATGCGGCCCATTCCCCCGTCGACGGCCCGCTCAGAGGGCGGGCCCTACCGACCCCGCCTTTTTCTCCGCTTCCATTCGGCTTTTCCTGCCTTCTCTGGCATTTTCCCCGAATGTCGCCCCATTTGCGGCCCCTTTTCACTAGCCACCAGCCACTAGCCGCTAACCACTAGCCCTGGTAGGGCCCGATCTCCGAGCGGGCCCTACCAGGGCAGGGGACCCGTCCGGCGTCCGCTGAAACGTTTCACCTTTCGCCCGAAAAAACTGCGACAAAATGGTTTGACGCAACGGGGGGCGCTGTAGCATACTTGCGGAGGTGTTGGGCATACTTCCATGGTGGAAGTGGCCCGGCCCTGTCCCTGTGGACGAGGAGTGTGCGCATGAAAAAGATGCTGATGGTCTTGTTGGCGAGCCTGGTGGCCGTGTCGGCGTTCGCGGCGAAGAAGGATAAGGCTTCCGAGAAGCCGCAGACGGGCGTGACGCAGGCCGTGCTGGCGGAAGAGTTGGCAAAGGCCCTGGGCCTGATGAATGCCCTCCCGACGGGCGACACCGATGAACAGCGCTTTGCCGTCATGATGCAGAACGGCATCTGCCCGAAGGATGGCTGGGTCGCCGACAAGGCCGTCACGAAGGCCGACCTCGCCCGCGTCCTCGTCCAGGCCATGCGCCTCGAGGACGAGCTCGACAATCCCGACGACGTCGGCGACTGGATCCGCGTCCTCCAGGACCACGACATCTCCCTCGACACGCCCGTCGGCCAGACGGTCATGGACATGGAAGCCATTCCGATCGTCGTTTCCCGCGACTACATGTTCTCCTCCGTCGACCCCCTGGTCAAGGATGCCATCACCTCCGGCGCCTACCTGCAGTACGCCGTCCCGCTGGAAATGGTCGTCCGCGTCCTCTCCGAGATGGAGCTCATCCACGGCGAGGTCCGCCCCGCCGTCCCCACCCCCCACTGATGCCCCGCCCCGGAGCAGCAACCCCCCACACCCTTTAGAGTCGAGGAAACAACGATGAAAAATATCTGGCTGGCGATCTTGGGCATGACGGTCATCACGACGACGGCAATGGCGGTGGAGCAGCGCCCGTTCCACCTCTACAACCGCCTGCGCCTGGGCTACGAAGACAACATCTACCAGGTCAGCGACGCGATAGGCCCGACCGAAAGCTTCCGCATCGTCGACGAGCTCGAAGCCCTCTTGAACCTCAACTACGGGCATACCTACCTGGCCATCCGCTACCGCCCCTCCTTGATCTGGTATGAAAACCGCAAGAACGACGACACCGACATCCTGCACGACCTCGTCGTCGACTTCAACCACAAGTTCAGCGAGTCCCTCAGCCTCGACCTGAGCGACACCCTCCGCGCCGGCCAGCTCCCCGAGCTCCACGACGGCGACTACGTGGTCCGCGAGGACGACGACAACTACTACAACAGCGCCCTTGCCACGTTGATGTACCAGATGACCCCGAATACCCGCCTCGACCTCTCCGGCCGCTTCATCACCCTGAACTACACCTCCGACTCCCCCGCGAAGGACTACTCGGACTACATCAGCCCCGTCGCCGGCTTGACCCTGCGCCAGCGCCTGAACAGCTCCGCCTCCGCCATGGTCGACCTGCGCTACCAGGTCCTCCGCTACGGCAAGAACCCCGAGGGCTTCGACCGCGACGCCGACATGATCTTCGGCGGCGTCGGCTACGAGCAGGTCTTCAGCCGCTACTTCGTCGGCTCCCTCCGCGGCGGCGTCGAGCACCGCATGTACAAGGAGGACGACTACGACGACAACACCCAGCCCTACGTCGAGGCCGCCCTCACCTTCATGCCTTCCGAGCGCTTCCGCACGACCCTCTCCGGCTCCTACTCCATCTACGAGTCCGACATCGCCAACTACATGAGCCAGGACCGCGCCTACGTCTCCCTCTCCGCCACCTGGGACATCACCACCAAGCTCTCCGCCTACGCCTCCGGCGCCTACACCCGCAGCGCCTACGACGCCGACTACGCCAAGGATTCCCCCCACATCGAGGACGGCGTCGAAAACGCCTACGTCGGCTCCGCACGCCTCTCCTACCAGGTCGGCCGCAAGAACTGGCTCGAAATCAACTACCAGTATCTCAAGCTCGACACCGACATCATGAACCGCCAGAGCTTCGACGACAACCGCATCGACATCGCCTGGCGCATCCAGCTCCTGTAGCCCGCACCATCCGCGGGGAAAAGGGCGACCGGCAACGGCCGCCTTTTTCCTACAAGGGCGCCCCCGCCCCGAATCCGGCGAAATTCCCACGCAACGCAAGAGAAGACCATGGCTGAAGACGTCACCAATACGATGCATTTCCTCGACTACTGGCGCGTCATCCGCGACCGCAAGGAGGTCGTCCTCGCCGTCGCCCTGATGACCATCGTCACGGGGACGTTCTACACGGTCATGATGCCGAAGAAATACACGGCCATGACCCAGATCGAGGTCCGCGACGAGCAGCTCGACGTCGACCCCTTCAGCGGCCGCGCCTCCGGCGGCTCCGCCGGCTACAACCCCTTCTTCCTGATGACCCAGGAGAAGATCATGACCTCCCGGCCCATCCTCACCAAGGTCATGCACAACATGAACCTCCAGCGCGTCTGGGGCGCCCAGCTCAACGAAGGCAAGGAGCCCCTCGCCCCTGACGAAACCCTCCGCATGCTCCAGCGCGCCCTCTTCGTCGAGCAGGACCGCGACACGACCCTGATGAACATCAGCGTCACGACCGAGGACCCCAAGCAGTCCGCCGAAATCGCCAACGAGGTCGCCAACGTCTACCAGCAGTCCCGCGAGGCCGACGTCCGCCGCAAGATCCAGAACTCCATCGACGCGATGAGCAACGAGCTCCGCCTCCAGCAGGAACGCGTCGAGGAGGCCGAGAACAAGCTCGAGGCCATCCGCGCCGACAAGAACCTCCTCCTCATCGGCCGTTCCGCCGCAGGCAGCGTCCGCGCCGAACTCCAGCGCATCCAGATGCTCGAGCAGGAGGTCTCCGTCGCCCGCGTCGAGATGATCCAGCGCAAGACCCGCCTCGACGAGCTGAACAAGCTCGACGGCGACGAGCTGCTCTCCGCCTCGGTCTACACCGTCGGCGATCCCGCCCTCGCCCAGATCCGCCAGCAGTACATGGACGCCCAGGTCAGCCTGGAGGTCATGCTCTCCGACGAGGTCCACGGCGAAAACCACCCCGACGTCAAGCGCCTCCAGGGCGCCATCGACGCCTTGAAGATCGAGATGGCCAAGGCCCTCGGCGGCCTGAAGAGCGGCCTGAACACCGACTACGAGGTCGCCAAGAGCAAGGTCGACACCCTCGAGGCCGAGCTGGAAGCCCTCCGCGCCCTCGACATCGAAAGCATGGCCGCCGACCTCCTGCCCTTCGAGCGCGCCAGCCGCGAGGTCGACCTCCAGCGCGACATCCTGACCGCCCTCCGCGCCCGCGTCACCCAGACCGGCATCGAGCTGGAAGTCCCGCGCACCATGGTCCACATCGTCGAGGAGGCCGAGGCCCCCGAACGCCCGTCGTCCCCGATCGTCCCCCTGAACATCATCCTGTCGGTCATCCTCGGCCTGCTCGCCGGCATCGGCCTGGCGTTCTTCGTCGAATACCTCGACGTCTCGCTGAAGACCGTCGACGAGGTCGAAAAGTATCTCTCCATGTCGGTCCTCGCCGTCATCCCGCAGCAGTCGCGCCCGCTTACCGAGGCCGGCCAGGCCAGCGGCCAGGGCGAGGCCTACCGTGGCCTCCGCACGTCGCTGGCCCTCCTGGCGCGCGAAGGCAGCCAGAAGGTCTTCACGGTCATCTCCGGCGGCGTCGGCGAAGGCAAGTCCACGACGCTCTTCAACCTCGCCTACGTCTACGCGGAGCAGGGCAGCCGCGTCC
Source organism: Kiritimatiellia bacterium (assembly GCA_045627965.1). Lineage (GTDB taxonomy): Bacteria > Verrucomicrobiota > Kiritimatiellia > CAIQIC01 > Lenti-01 > RGIG3636. The sequence goes on from JAZQOP010000145.1 coordinate 4,234, forward strand.
TGGTTATCGACTCCGACATGCGCCGTCCCGTCCAGCACAAGATGGTCGGCCTGCCCAACAAGCAGGGCCTGGTCAACGTCCTCCTCGGCGAGTTGCAGCCGCAGGAGGCCGTCCTGGAGACGGGCGTCCCGAACCTCTGGATGATGCCTTCCGGCCGCATCCGCCGCGGCACCCTCGGCATCATGAACGGCCCGCGCATCCGCGCCATGCTCGACGCCCTCAAGCCGCACTACGACGTCATCATGCTCGACGCCCCCCCGATCCTGGGCGTGACCGACGCGGCCATCCTCGCGAGCGAAGCCGACGGCGTCCTGCTCGTCGTCCAGTATCGCAAGTATCCGAAGCTGATTTCCCTGCGAGCCAAGCGCATGATCGAGAACGCGGGCGGCCACCTCATGGGCGCCGTCCTGAACAACATCAACATCATGCGCGACGACTATTACTACTACTATCACTATACTACGAAGAAATACTACGGGAACACGCGTCAGGAGCAGGACGACGACGCGGCGGAGAGCTAGGAGAGAACGATGTTTGCAATGCGCACGGTCCATGGAATCGCAGGCGGCCTGACGATGGCGGCCCTGGCTTTGCTGGTGGCGGCCGGATCGGCCTGCCAAAGCTCCTCCCCCCGATCGAACCTGGGCGAATACGAAAAGCTTGTCGCCCGGCGCCGCGCCCTCTCCGCCACGCCGATGTCCGTCCGCGCCCAGCAGGAGGCCGCCGCCAAGAAGGCCGACGAAGAGGCCGCCGCACAGGCCGCCGCCGCCCAGGCTGCCGCCGAAAAGGCCGCCGCGAAGAAGGCCGCCCAGGAAAAGGCCGCCGCCGAAAAGGCCGCCCAGGAGAAGGCCGCCGCGCAGGCCGCTGCCGCGGAAGCCGCCGCCGCGCTCGCGCGCCAGCAGGCCGCCGCCGCGGAAGCCGCCGCGAAGGAAGCCGCCGCCGCGCAGGCCGCGGCGGAGCTCCCGCCCGTCCAGGTCGTGCCCCCGCCGCCGCCCCCGGCCGCCGAGCCGGCCGCCGTCCCTCCGGCCGAGGTGCCCCCCGCGCTTTCCGAGGTCCCGCCGCCCGACGCCGCCGCGACGGGCCGCCCCACGGCTGCGGGCATGGCCGCCTACGTCCTGAACATCGGCGACGCGGTCCAGATCTACCTGCGCGGCATCCCCCAGCCGGAGCTCGTCGAGGACATCATCGACGAAGGCGGCATGGTCTCGCTCCCGCTCATCAACGAAATCCGCGCCGTCGGCCTGACCGCATCGGCGCTTGAACAGGAAATCCGCAATACCTACCTCGGACAGAAGATCTACCGCAACATCACGGTCCAGGTCATCGTCCCGACGCGCTTCTACTACGTCTCCGGCGCGACGCGCGCCCCCGGCCGCTTCACCATGCAGTCGGCCGTCCATGTCAGCGAGGCCATCGCCGCGGCGGGCGGCGGCAACGACTTCTGGAGCGGTCGCGTCTACATCCGCCGCAAGGGCGAAATCTTCAAGGACATCAGGAACGCCCAGAAGCTCGAACGGTCCCCCGAGGACGACATCCTGCTGGAGCCGGGCGACATCGTCGATCTTCGCGAGCGCATGTGGTAGCGATGGCCCGCGGCGGCGCGCACTTGGACTGGGGGGAGGACGTCGACCCCTGCGGCTTCGACGGCGCCGGGCACGCCCCGCGCGGCTGGGCCCGCGGCCTCGACGGCGCCGCGATCTTCTTCTTCCTCGCGTCGGCGGCCTGGAGCGTGGGCATGCTGGGGGCGACGCGGACGTGGGGCTACGCCGTCGGGCTCCTCCTGCTCTCGCTCGGCATCCTGGCGACCGCCCTGCGCCTGGCCGTCGTCGCCCGCACGCCGTCCTGGCGGCTGCCCTGGTTCGCCTGGGCGTTCGTCGCGCTCGCCGGCTATGTCGTGGTCCGCGACGCCTTCGCCCCGGTGGCCGTCGCGGCCCGCTGGGACGTGCTGAAATGGGCGGCCTATCTTGGCCTTGGCGTCGCCTGGGTGCAGCTGGGACGCGTGTCGCAGCGCTGGAAGATGGTCCTCGGCTTCCTGTTCGTCCTCGGCGCGCTGGAGGCGTTCGTCGGCATCTACCAGCACGTGACGGGCAGCCATGCCGTCTGCTGGATGGAGCGCCCGGAGCAGTATGCCGACCGCGTCAGCGGGACGTTCCTCTGCCCGAACCATTTCGCGAACATCCTGGCCATCCTGATCCCTGTCGCGGCGGCGGTGCTGCTGGCGCCGGGCGCGGGCCTCCCGCTGAAGATGCTCGGCCTCTACTGCCTGGCGGCCGCGATGCCCGCGCTGGTGTGGTCGGTCTCGCGCAGCGCCCTGGCCGGCACGCTCCTCGGCCTCGGCGCCACGGCGATGCTCTGGATCTGGCGCACGAGCCGGAAGGCGTTCTGCATCTCGCTGGTCGTCGTGCCGGTCGTCATGGCGGCGGTCGCGTGGGGCGCCCTGGCGACGTTCCCCGCCCTGAAGGAGCGCTTCGACCACCCGTTTTCGAGCGATTCGCTTTCGTGGATGGCGCGCGCGAACATGTGGCACGACGCGCCTGCCATGTGGGAGGCCGCTCCCGTCGTCGGCCACGGCGGCGGCCAGTGGGTGTGGGCCTATCCGAAGTTCCAGCAGCGCGCCAAGATGGACTTGACCTACGACTATCCGCACAACGAATACGTCCAGGTCCTGGTCGAATATGGCGCGGTCGGCGCGGGCCTGCTCCTCCTCGCGATGCTTTGCGCGGCGGTCGCCTGGATGGCCGCCATCCGCCGCCTGCGCGACCCCGCGAAGGCCTGGCTGCTGGCGGGCGCCGGCGGCGCGGTCGTCGCCTCCGCCTCGCACGCGGTCTTCGACTTCAATTTCCACATCTTCCCCAGCCCGCTCCTCCTGGTGACGGTCTGCGGCCTGGCGTGGGGCGCCGTGCGCTCCGAGGCCGACGCCGAGGCCGCCCCCTCCGCCTCTCCCCGCTGGTGGCGCGCGGCCCTGGGCGCCGTCGTGGCGATCCTGGCCGCCTGGGGCGGCACCTGGGCGGTCAAGGGCGGCATGGGCTACTGGCGCTGGCTCGAAGGGGAAATGCTCCGCATCCACAACCGCGCCGACGAGGCCGAAGCGAAATTCCTCGCCTCCATCGCCTGGGACGCCGCCAACGCGCAGCCCTACAGCAGCCTGGCGGAAATTCGCCTGGCGCAGGCGAACTGGTATCTCGACGGCGATCCGGCGGCGTTGGCGGCCGAGGCCGAGGCGTTTTCCCGCCAGGCGGTCGAGCGCAACCCGCTCGACGCCTTCGCCGCCTACGGCATCGGCCGCGCCAAGCGCTTCCAGGGCGACCCCGAAGGCGCCCTGGCCGCCTTCCGCGAGGCGTCGGCCCTTCAGCCGATGAACCGCTTCTATGCCGCGCGCGTCGCCGGCCAGCTCCGCCGGATGGGCCGCAAGGACGAGGCCGCCGCCTTGCTCCGCGAACGCCAGAAGGAAGGCATCGCCGGTGCCAGCGGCACCGCCGAACTGCGCAACCTCGAACGCGACAACGCCCGCTGACGCCCACCGCTTCCCCGCCTCCGCCGTTCCGGCGCCCCCGACCGCCGTTTTTGCGCCCGCGCCGGGCTTTTCGCCTTGCTCCGCACCCCTCCGACGGGCTAGGATTGCCGCGTTGCGCGTCCTGCGCGCGTTTTTCCATTCACGGAGAGCATCAAGATGAAGATTACCATTGTCGGAACCGGTTATGTCGGATTGGTCACGGGCGCCTGCTTCTCGGACGCCGGCCACGAGGTCATGTGCGTGGACAACAATCCCAAGAAGATCGAGATGCTCCTCAACGGCGGCCTGCCGATCTACGAGCCGGGCCTGGACGAGATCGTCGACCGCAACGTCAAGGCCGGACGCCTGCATTTCACCACCTCCATCGCCGAAGGCACGAAGTTCGCCCAGGTGATCTTCATCGCGGTCGGCACGCCTCCGGGCGTCGGCGGCGAGGCCAACATGACCTACGTCGAGCAGGTCGGCCGCGAGGTCGCCGAGAACATGACCGAGTATCGCCTGCTCGTCGAAAAGAGCACGGTCCCCGCCAAGACCAGCGAGCACCTGAAGCGCACCATGCTCAAGTATCTGAAGAGCGACGTCGACTTCGACGTGGCCTCGAACCCCGAGTTCCTGCGCGAAGGCACCGCCATCGGCGACGCGACGCATCCCGACCGCATCGTCGTCGGCGTCGAGTCCAAGCGCGCCGGCGACATCCTCGAGGAAATCTACAAGCCCATCCTCGAGAAGGGCGGCGGCGAGTTCCTGCGCATGAACGTGACCAGCGCCGAGCTGACCAAGCACGCCTCCAACTCCTTCCTCGCCCTCAAGATCTCCTACATCAACGCCGTCGCCCGCATCTGCGAAATGGCCGGCGCCGATGTCGAGCAGGTCGCCAAGGGCATGGGCCTCGACAAGCGCATCGGCCCCCGCTTCCTCCACGCCGGCGTCGGCTACGGCGGCTCCTGCTTCCCGAAGGACGTCGATGCGTTCGTCCGCCTCTCCGACGCCGTCGGCTACGACTTCAAGCTCCTCAAGGAAGTCCAGCACATCAACAAGTCCCAGCGCGAGTTCGTCATGCAGAAGATCAAGCGCGAGCTGTGGGTCGTGCAGGACAAGAAGATCGCCATCTTCGGCCTGGCGTTCAAGCCCGAGACGGATGACGTCCGCGAGGCTCCCAGCCTCTACTTCGTCCCCGCCCTCCAGGAGATGAAGGCCAAGGTCGTCGCCTGGGATCCGATCGCCGAGGACAAGTTCCGCGAGGCTCTCCCCGACGTCCAGCTCGACACGACGAAGGACCTCTACGAGTGCGCGAAGGGCGCCGACCTCGTCCTGGTCCTGACCGAGTGGGCCGATGTCCGCAACATCGACCTCGCCAAGCTCCGCAGCGTGATGGCCTGCCCCGTCATGATCGACGGCCGCAACGCGTTCGATCCGGCGACCGTCCGCGCCGCCGGCTTCACCTACCACTCCGTCGGCCGCGCCTAGGCCCCGGCAACCCACGACGCGGCGTCCATCCCGGCCGCCGCGTTTTTTGTCGAACCCGCCCGTCCCGTTCCCCAGGATTCCCCGCCATGAACCTCCAAGCGACCCCTACGGCCATCCCGGACGTCATCCTCCTGACGCCCCACCTTTTCGGCGACGAACGCGGCTTCTTCCTCCAGACGTTCCAGACGGCCGAATATGCCGCCGCCGGCGTCTCGCGCACCTGGGTCCAGGACAACCTTTCGCGCTCCTGCCGCAACACGGTCCGCGGCCTCCACTACCAGCTCCGCCACCCGCAGGCCAAGCTGGTCAGCGTCGTCCGCGGCGCGGTGATGGACGTCGTGGTCGACATCCGCCGCGGCTCGCCGACCTTCGGCCGCCACGTCAGCGCCCTCCTGTCCGAGGAGAACCGGTGCCAGCTCTTCGTCCCGGAAGGCTTCGCGCACGGCTTCCGCGTCCTGAGCGACGTCGCCGACTTCACCTACAAGTGCGCCGACCTCTACACGCCCGGCGACGAATACGGCATCCTGTGGAACGACCCCGGGCTCGGGATCGACTGGGGCATCGACCCCGCCGCCGCCATCCTCTCGCCGAAGGATACGCGCCACCCGCGCCTCGCCGACATGCCGCCCGAAAACCTCCCCGCCTACGTCCGATGAGCGGGCTGGCAAAAATCTATTCCGGCGCCGTCTTCGGCGTCGACGCCTACGAAGTCGAAATCGAGGTCAACGTCGGCAACGGCGACCCCCGCTTCGTCGTCGTCGGCCTCCCCGACGCCGCCGTCAAGGAATCGACCGACCGCGTCTGGACCGCCCTTTGCAATTCCGGCTTTTCGCCGCCGCTGGGCCGCACGACGGTCAACCTCGCCCCCGCCGACATCAAGAAGGAGGGCCCCTCCTTCGACCTGCCGATCGCCCTCGGGACGCTCGTCGCCGAGCGCCAGATCCAGACGGACAAGCTGGAGCGCTACGCTGTCGTCGGCGAACTGGCCCTCAGCGGCGAAGTCCGCCGGGTGCGCGGCGTCCTGCCCATCGCTCTGCGCGCCCGCGCCGAAGGCCGCGCCGGCCTCCTGGTCCCGCCCGAAAACGCCGAGGAGGCGGCCGTCGTGACGGGCCTGCAGACGATTCCCGTCGCCTCGCTCGCTCAGGCGGCGCGCTTCCTGGCGGGCGACGAGGACATCCCGCCCTTCGTCGTCGACGCCGAGACGGCCTTTGCGGGCGGCGCGGCCTATTCGGTCGACTACGCCGACGTCCGCGGCCAGGAGTCCGCCCGCCGCGCCCTCGAGGTCGCCGTCGCCGGCGGCCATAACATCCTGCTGGTCGGCCCGCCCGGCACCGGCAAGTCGATGCTCGCCAAGCGCGTTCCGACGATCCTGCCGCCCCTGACGGTCGAGGAGGCGCTCGAAACGACCAAGATCCATTCGATCGCCGGCGTCCTGCCGGCCCACCAGGCCGTCGTCTCGGCGCGCCCGTTCCGCGCCCCGCACCATACGATCTCCGACGCCGGCCTGCTGGGCGGCGGCACGCACCCGATGCCGGGCGAAGTCTCCCTCGCCCACAACGGCGTCCTCTTCCTCGACGAGCTCCCGGAGTTCCATCGCAACGTCCTCGAAGTCATGCGCCAGCCGCTCGAAGACGGCGTCGTGACGATCTCGCGCGCCGCGGCGACGGTCGCCTTCCCGTGCCGGTTCATGCTCGTCGCCGCGATGAATCCCTGCCCCTGCGGCCACTACGGCGACACCCGCAAGGAATGCCGCTGCACCCCCACCCAGATGCAGCGCTACCGCAACCGCATTTCCGGACCGCTCCTCGACCGCATCGACATCCATGTCGAAGTCCCCGCCGTCGAATACCAGCAGCTCGCGTCCGTCGAAAAGGGCGAATCCTCCGCCGACATCCGCGCCCGCGTCCAGGCCGCCCGCGCTATCCAGCAGGCCCGCTTCGGCGCCGACGCCCCCGACGGCTCCGTCCATGGCATCCATTGCAACGCCCTGATGCACGCCAAGGACGTCCGCGCCCATTGCGCCCTCGGCGACGGCGCCCAGATGCTCCTCAAGGCCGCCATGGCCGAATACAAGCTTTCCGCCCGCGCCTACGACCGCATCCTCAAAGTCGCCCGGACCATCGCCGACCTTGCCCAGTCGCCCGACATCCGCGAAGAGCACATCGCCGAAGCCGTCCAATATCGCGCCCTCGACCGCCAATACTGGGAATAGCCGGCCACTGGCCGCCGCTTTCGCCTGCCGTCCGCGCCCGCCTTCGCCTTCCCATGCGCCCTCCGCATGCCCTTTGCCCTTGGACCCAAAAAACGGCAAAAACCCCAATGTTCCACCTTAATCTCACGCCATCGTCGTCCGGGCCGGACCGGGGACATCGGGCGGGTTGGGCGCGCAGGACATCTGGGAGCCGCGGGCCAGGGAATGGCCGACCGGAGGGCTCGCCGGGGGCCGGCGGCCGCCGCCGGGGGCCGGCGGCCGCCAAGAGCGAGGTCAGGAGGGAATGTCGCGAAGGAGGCCGAGGTCGCGGAGCTGGCGCCAGGATTCGAAACGGACGGCCTTCTCGTGCCAGAGGGTGAAGTCGCCGTCCTTCTGGAAGCGTTCGACGTAGGCCTTGTATTCGGCGGAGGCGTTCCAGTAGAGGCCGCGTGCGGCTTCGCGGACGGCCTTTTCGCGGAAGTCCTGGAGGTATTTGAAGTGGAGGACGGCGCCTTGCGCGGCAGAGATGCGCGCACCTTCGACGGTGTGCAGGCCGCGGCGGAAGAAGTAGTTCGGGCGATACTTGAAGAAGGGATACTTGGAGCAGCCGAACTCGGCGGGGAACATGCGCTCGCGGGTGCCGCCCATGACGATGTGCCCGGGGGCCGGACCGCCAAAGACGGGATGGTATTTCTTGAGGACGTAGCCGTCGGCGTCGAACCAGGGGGCGGCGGCCAGGAGATCGTCGCCCGGGCGATAGGCGAGCTCGCCGATCTTGCACCGGGAGAACATTTCGACGAAAAGGCAGTGGAGGGCTTCGTCGGAGGCGGCGTCGAGGCGGCGGGCCAGCTCGGGGATGGAGAGGGCGTCCATCTGCGGATAGGCGAAGAGCTCGTCGGCGTCGAGGACGAGGCACCAGCGGTCGCGGGCGAAGCGGCGGAGGAGGGGTTCCTGCCAGTAGAGCGGGCCCTTGTAGGTTTCGGTGGAGGAGAAGACGGTGATGCGGGGGTCGCCGAGCAGCAGGTCGAGGGTGCCGTCGGTGGAGTCGTTGTCCACGAACAGGACGTGGGCGACACCGCGGTCGAAATGGTAGCGCAGCATGTAGGGGAGGCGGAGGGCCTCGTTGCGGCCGACGACGATCATCCAGACCTCGTCGGGCTTCCATTCGGGGATGGGGCGTCCGTCGATCTGCCGCATGCCGCGCTCCGCCTGCCAGCGGCGCACAAGGCGGTTGGCGCGGATGCGGAAGCGCTCGAGAAGACGGTTCATGCGGCCTTTCTTGAGAAGGGTTTCAGGGCCATGTCGTAGGCCTTTTGGATGAGGAACGAGACGACGAAGAGGAGAGGGAAGGTGATCAGCAGGTGCTGGATGGTGCGAAGGACGGGGTCGGTCGCCGGGCCAAGCAGGGGCAGGTAGTAGAAGAAGAAGTGGCGGTGGAAGAGGTAGGCGCAGAAGGAAACGTAGGCGCCCCAGCGGTAGAACATCCGGAGATGCGAGTGGCGTGCGAGGAGATGCGCGGGCAGGATGAACAGCGAAAAGCCGACAAACTCTCGGCAGACGTCCATGATCGAGCTGTGCAAGGAAAGGATGCTCATCAAGATGGCGACAGGGAAGCAGATGGCGGCGAGCTGGAAAAGGCGTTTTTCGCCGCCGCGCCCGATGATGGTCCCGAGATAGAAGGCGGGAAAATAGTCGAGCAGACGCCAATCCCAGTCCAAAAGCCAGTGGCCCGCAGCGAAGAGGAGGAGGATGGCCCCCGCAAAAAGGGGGTGTTTTTTGGAGGTGAGGGCGGGGAGAAGAAGGTAGAAGGACAGGAGCATGGAGACGAACCAGACGGTCCATACCCGTCCGGCGACGGCTGTCGGGATGTAGCTGGACAAGCCCGTGCAGGCGAACAGCTGGGCCAGGTGGGGATGGACGTCGGGGAGCTCAGGGAAAGTCAGGGTCGCAATCACAAGGAGCGGGACGATGCGGAGGATGCGACGCCAGTAGAAGGAAAAGACGTCCCGCGAGGAATGGAAGCTATATTTGGCGGCGAGGCAGTAGCCGGAGGAAAACATGAAGGCTCCCAGGCACATCTGGGTGATGTCGTGCATCACGGGGTAGATGGCGGTGTCGACCCAGGCGGCGGGGAAGGGACGGAGATGCCAGATGCAGACGTTCCAGATCATGGCGGTGCAACGCAGGAAGTCGATCTCGATGAGGCGTTTCGTCGTCGAGGCGCCGGCGTAGGAATCGGTTTTGTCGGGTTTTCTGAAAAGGTGGTCGAGCATGGCGGGAAGGCCTTCAGTGGGGCTTGCGGAGGATGAAGGTGGCCTGGTCGCCGGCATGGAAGGTGTTCAGGAGGGCGGCAGTCTGCTCGAAGCGATGGATGTCGGCAGGGGTGAAGTGGGCCTGGTGCGGATCGTGGGCGAAGGAGCGCGGGTCGTTTTGCCAGATGCCCATCCGGTATTCCTCGGAGGCCCAGAACTGGATTTTGGTGGAGTCCTCGATGGTGCGCTCGACGGGAAGGCCGACCTCGGCGGCAAGGAGCCCGAGGGACTTGCGGGTGAAGAGGTGGATGTGGCGCGGGGCGTCCCACTGGAACCAGTCGGCGCCGTAGTGGTGGAAGGCGAAAGAATCGGAAAGCGGGATGCGGACGATGGCGCATCCGCCAGGGACCAGGAGCTTGGCGGCCTGGGCGAGCTGGGCGCGGGGGTCGGGGACGTGCTCGAGGGAGTGGGAGAAGAGGATGGCGTCGAAGGGGCGGGTCTCGTCGAGGAGGTCGCGGCGTTCAAGGAGGACGCCTTCGGGGGTGGCGATGGAGGGTTCGGGGAGGAAGGGATCGATGCCGGAGCACCGAAGGCCGCAGGCATGGAGGATGCGGATGAGGTTGCCGGCGCCGCAGCCGACGTCGAGGAGGGTTTGCCCAAGGCGCAGCCCCGTGTAGCGGAGCCAGGCGGAGTAGAAGGGGGGCTTGGCGTATTCGAGGAGGCGTCCGACGGGGTTTTTGCCGCCGAGGACGGTGCGGGTGCGCAGGGCGTAGAAGAGGCGGCGGCGCGCAGGGACGGGCTGGACGTGGAAGGAGTAGTAGCCTTTGGCGTAGTAGGGGGCGAAGTCGGCGACGGGGGTGGCGAGGGAAAGGTGGCCGCAGGCGGCGCAATGGAGGTATTCGAAGGGTTCGAGGGAGCCGGTCATCTTCTCCTGGACGTGCAGGAGGCGGTTGCCGGTAGCGTTGGCGCAGATGGGACAGGGGGCGGGCATGGATGTCTATCCTCCGTGGTGGCGCAGGTAGTGGAGGGCGGTGGAGCCGGCCATGGCCAGGCGGCGGGGCCAGGAATGGCGGGCGGCCGGGAAATAGGTCGCAAAGGGGGATCGGGCACCCCCGCCCCAGTAGACGCCGCGGACATCGTTGGCGATGTTTTCGCCGTGGATGACCTGGCACCAGAGGGGCATCTTCCAGACGCAGTGTACGGGGGCGACGGAGGCGGTGTAGCGGTGGTCGCAGGAGATGACGGTCTTGCCGAAGGAGGCGGGGGCGACAAGCGAGGTGAAGGGGTTGTAGCGGTAGCGCTGGATGAAGTAGTCGCCGTCGCGGACGGAGGCGCCGATGGGGAAGGTGACGAAGAAGGGGGCTTCGGCGAGGCGGGGCAGGGCTGCGCAACGCGTGAATTCAAGGAAGCGGGGGTGGATCATGTCGTCGTTGTCGAGCCGGGACGTGATGCGCGGGGCCTCGTCGGGGACGGGCAGGGCTCGGATGGCGTCGAAGATGGCTTCGTCGCCGAAGACAAGGGTGTAGACGGGGTGGAAGAAGGGGTGCTCGGCTTGCCAGGTGGCGATTCGTGCCCGGTAGGTGTCGGGGGTGCGCGGGTCGAAGAAGACGAGCCAATGGAAGTCCTGGACGGTCTGGGCGGCGACGGAGGGCAGGCAAAGGTCGGAAAACAGCTTGAAACGCCGTTCCAGCCAGCCGGGATTGAGCCCGAGATGCTCCTTTTGCTGCTCGGAGGGGATGTCAAACGTCTGGGGGACGTTGAAGCGTGTAATGAGAATGTGGGAAAACGCTTTCACAACGCAAGAAAGATAGCACAGGACGAGGCGAAAAACAAGGCGATTGCGGCGAAAAATGGCGGTATGGCGTCCATTTCAGTGGCGGAAGTGCTGTTTTTGAGCGAAAAAGAGGGGAAACATGCTCCTATTCGCCTGGGGGCGCTGCGGCTTCGAGGCAGATTTTTAGCCCGCCGTCCTACCATCGGGGGGGGGACTCTGCCTGGCCGCCTTCCCATTCGCTTGTATTCGGTTCCTCTCGTGGCCTTCCGCAGTTCCGCCGGATGGTTGAGTTGACGATGCCCCCTGGGGCCAAAAACGGAAAAAACCCCAATGTTCCACCTTAATCTCACGCCCTCGTCGGCTGGGCCGGACCGGGGACATCGGGCGGGTCGGGCGCGCAGGACATCCGGGAGCCGCGGGCCAGGGAATGGCCGACCGGAGGGCACGCCGAGGGCCGGAGGGCACGCCGGGGGCCGAAGAGGCACGCCGGGGGCCGGCGGCCGCCGCCGGCCGACGGGGGGCGGAGGGGCTAGGCCTTGCGGATGGCGATGGAGGCGGGGACGGAGTTGATGTCGACGGGGGAGGCGCCGGGAAGGGCGTCGGCGGGGTCGACGGAGAGGGCGAGGGTCTCGGCGGCGATGTAGTCGCGGTAGGCATCGACGGCGGCGAGGAGCTCGGCGGGGGCGGCGATGGCGACGTGGATGCGGTCGGAGACGGCAAGGCCGGCTTCCTTGCGCATGGCCTGGATGTGGGAGACGAGCTCGCGGGCGAGGCCTTCGCGGACAAGCTCGGGGGTGAGGGCGGGGTCGAGGGCGACGGACAGGGCGCCGTCGTTGGCGACGGTCAGCCCGGCGTTCTCCTGGCGCAGGACAAGGACGTCTTCGGGGAGGAGGTCGACGGGGCCGAGCCCGTCGGCGGGGTCGAGGGCCAGGGTGCCGCCGGCGAGGAGCCGGGCGATGTCGGCGGGGGCGAGGCGCGCGATGGCCCCGGCGACGGCCTTCATCCGGGGCCCGAGCTTGGCGCCGAGGGTCTTGAAGTTGGCCTTGGCGGAGAGGGTGACGAAGCGGGATTCGTCGGGGGCGAACTCGACGGACTTGACGTTGAGCTCCTCGGCGATGACGGGGGCCATGGGCGCGAGGTCGTCCTGGAAGCCGGGCTCGGCGCAGATGACGACGGCGCGGGCGAGGGGCTGGCGGACCTTGAGGTTCTTCTGCTTGCGGAGGTTGTGGCCGAGGTTGACGGCGCGCTGGGCGACGGCCATGCGGCGTTCGAGGGCGGTGTCGCGGGCGGCGTCGTCGGCGGTCGGGAAGGCGCAGAGGTGGACGGACTCGGGCATGCCTTCGCCGCGGAGGTTGCGGTAGATGGCCTCGGCGATGAAGGGGGTGAAGGGGGCGGCGACCTTGGCAAGCTGGACGAGGACGTAGCGGAGGGTGCGGTAGGCGTGGACCTTGTCGGCGTCGTTCTGGGACTTCCAGAAGCGGCGGCGGGAACGGCGGATGTACCAGTTGGTGAGGTTGTCGACGAAATCGATGAAGGGACGGACGGACTTCTGGAGGTCGTAGCGGTCCATGGCGTCGGTGACGTCGGCGACGAGGGTCTCGAGGGAGGAGACGATCCAGCGGTCGAGCTCGTTGGGGGAGGAGGGGGCGGCGAGGGCGTCCTCGTGCCAGCCGTCGACGTTGGCGTAGGTGACGAAGAAGCTGTAGGCGTTCCACCACGGGATGAGCAGGTCCTTGAGGATCTGCCGGACGCCGGCCTCGGAGAAGCGGAGGTTTTCGGCGCGGACGACGGGGGAGGAGATCATGTAGAGGCGGAGGGCGTCGGCGCCGTACTTGTCGAGGACCTCGACGGGGTCGGGGTAGTTCTTGAGGCGCTTGGACATCTTCTTGCCGTCCTCGGCGAGGACGAGGCCGTTGACGACGACGTTCCGGTAGGGGGCCTGGCCGAAGAGGCAGGTGCCGAGGACCATGAGGGTGTAGAACCAGCCGCGGGTCTGGTCGAGGCCCTCGGCGATGAAGTCGGCGGGGTAGAACTTGGCGAGGTCGCCCTTGCGCTCGAAGGGGTAGTGCTGCTGGGCGTAGGGCATGGAGCCGGACTCGAACCAGCAGTCGAGGACCTCGGGGGTGCGGTGGTAGGTGTGGCCGTCCTTGACGATGGCGATCTTGTCGACGAAGTGCTTGTGGAGGTCGGTGACCTGGACGCCGGCGAGGGCTTCGAGCTCGGCGGCGGGGCCGACGCAGATCATGTCGGCGGGGTCGTCGTCGTTGATCCAGACGGGGAGGCAGGAACCCCAGAAGCGGTTGCGGGAGATGTTCCAGTCGCGGGCACCGGCGAGCCAGTTGGCAAAGCGCTTCTCGCCGACATACTCGGGCATCCAGCGGACGGGGGCGTTGTTGGCGACGAGGGTGTCGTGGAGGTCCTCGACGCGGACGTACCAGGCGTCGATGGCGCGGTAGATCAGGGGGGTGTCGGTGCGGTCGCAGAAGGGGTAGGAGTGGACGACGGTGGCCTGGTGGACGAGCTTGCCCTCGGCCTTGAGGCGGCGGATGATGTCCTTGTCGCAATCCTTGCAGAAGCGCCCGGCGTATTCGGGGACGGCGGCGGTGAAGGCGCAGTCGGCGTCGAGGGGGTCGACGAAGGCGCGGATGCCGTTTTCGCGGCAGACGCGGAAGTCGTCCTCGCCATAGGCGGGGGCGATGTGGACGAGGCCGACGCCGTCGTCGACGGTGACGTAGGGGTCGTTGAGCACGACGAAGGCGCCGTTCTCGCGTTCGCCGGCGAAGTAGGGGAAGAGGGGCTCGTAGGTCCAGCCCTTGAGGTCGGCGCCCTTGAAGCGGGCGAGGAGCTCGACCTGCTCGGCGGGCTTCTTGAAGAGCGTCGCGAGGCGGGCCTCGGCCAGGACGTAGCAGGGGCGGGCGTCGTCGTCGAGGTCGCGGACGACGACATAGTCGAGGTCGGCGCCGGCGCAGATGGCAAGGTTCTCGGGGAGGGTCCAGGGGGTGGTCGTCCAGACGAGCAGGTAGGTGGCGCCCCACGCGGGGTCGGCGCCGGACAGGACCTTGGCGCGGACGGTGACGGTGGGGTCCTGGACGTCCTTGTAGTTGGAGCCGGCCTCGAAGTTGCTCAGGGGGGTGTTGAGCTTCCAGCTGTAGGGCATGATGCGGTGGCTCTTGTAGATGCGGCCCTGGTCCCAGAGCTGCTTGAACGCCCACCAGACGGACTCCATGAAGCCGAACTCCATGGTCTTGTAGTCGTTGTCGAAGTCGACCCAGCGGCCCATGCGGGTGACGGTCTTGCGCCACTCGCCGACATACTTGAGGACCATCGAGCGGCACTGCTCGTTGAACTTGTCGACGCCGAACTCCTTGATGGCGCCCGCGCCGGAGATCCCGAGGGCGTCCTGGGCGAGGGCCTCGATGGGCAGGCCGTGGGTGTCCCAGCCGAAGCGGCGCTCGACGTGGCGGCCGCGCATGGTCTGGTAGCGGGGAATGATGTCCTTGATGGTGCCGGCGAGGAGGTGGCCGTAGTGCGGAAGGCCCGTCGCGAAGGGAGGGCCGTCGAAGAAGACGAACTCCGGCTGGCCCTCGGTCTGGGCGAGGGACTTCCTGAAGGTGTCGTGCTCCTGCCAGAAGCGGAGGATCTCCTCCTCCATCGCGGGGAAGCTGACTTGGCTGTTGACGGGCTTGAACATGGCGGAACCTTTCCTGCTTCGCGGGGTCGCCCGCGCGCGAACGGCCCCGAGGCACAAAAATGGCGGAGAGAGTGGGATTTGAACCCACGGGACGCTTAGCACGCCCGCCTGATTTCGAGTCAGGTGCCTTAGACCACTCAGCCATCTCTCCGCGGATCGTCCGATGGAGCGGGTGAAGGGAGTCGAACCCTCGTGATCAGCTTGGAAGGCTGACGCTCTACCGTTGAGCTACACCCGCGCATTGAACTCGGTCAGGCGCGGATTCTGCGGGTTCGCCCCCCCGAAAGCAAGAAAAAAGTGGGCCGAGGGCTGGCGGCGGGCTGTCGGGGGCGCCCCGGCGGCGCCTCGGCAGGGGCGCGGAGCGGTGGCGGGACGGCTGCGGGACGGCCGCGCCCGGAGGGGGGGAGGGTGGCGAAAAACGGCAAAATTCCGAATGTTCCACCATAATCTCACAAGGCTCCGGGCCTCAGGCAAGGCTTGGGAGGGCAGTCAGGCCAGAGAGGGCAGAGGGGGCAGGGGGAAGCGAATGCGGGGGCGGGGGGGCGCCGACGGTGCGCCGGATGGCGCCGGGCAAAGGGGCGTCATGGCGCCTTTGAGGCGGTTTTTGGCGAATCGGCTTGATTTTCGGGGGCGGAGGGCATAGAAGGAAGGGACTTGCCCGTTGAAGAGGATGACGATGGAATCGACTGAACCGAATGCGACTGCCGTGGAGGCGAAGGCCGGCCCCGAGGCCGGGGATGCCTCGTGGGACCTGGTCATTTCGCCGCCGAAGGGACTGATGCAGCTGAACCTGCGGGACCTGTGGCGCTACCGCGACCTGGTGATGCTGTTCGTGCGGCGCGACTTCGTGGCGGTCTACAAGCAGACGATCCTGGGGCCGTTGTGGCACGTCATCCAGCCGCTGCTGACGACGCTGATGTTCACGCTGGTGTTCGGCCAGATCGCCGGGCTGCCGACGGACGGGGTTCCGCAGTTCCTGTTCTACATGGCGGGGACGACGGTGTGGACCTACTTCTCGAACTGCCTTACGTCGACATCCTCGACGTTCATCGCGAACGCGGGCATCTTCGGGAAGGTGTATTTCCCGCGTCTGGCGGTGCCGGTGTCGACGGTGGTGTCGCGGCTGATCGCGTTCGGCATCCAGTTCGCGTTCTTCCTGGCGTTCTACGCGGTGTTCTACTTCCGGGAGGGCTCGTCGTTCGCACCGACGCCCTACGTGCTGCTGCTGCCGGTGCTGCTGCTGTGCATGGCGGGGCTGGGGCTGGGCTTCGGCATCATCATCTCGTCGATGACGACGAAATATCGCGACTTGCAGGTGCTGGTGGGCTTCGGGGTGCAGCTGTGGATGTATGCGACGCCGGTGATCTATCCGCTCTCGCAGATGCCGCAGAAGTATCGCTGGCTGCTGCTCGCGAACCCGATGACGTCGGTCGTGGAGACCTTCCGCTACGGGTTCTTCGGCTGCGGGACGTTCTCGTGGGCCTACCTGGGCTACACCGCGGCCTTCACGGTGGCGCTGCTGCTGGCGGGGACGGCGATCTTCAACCGCGTCGAGCGGACGTTCATGGACACGGTCTAGCCCGCCTGGTGGAAGGGACGCCGCCATGCACAGCCACATTCTGATCGAAGGGGCCCGCCAGAACAACTTGAAGGGCTTCGACGTGCGGATCCCCCGCAATTCGCTTTGCGTGGTGACGGGGCTGTCGGGCTCGGGGAAGTCGTCGCTGGCGTTCGACACGCTCTACGCGGAGGGGCAGCGGAAGTATGTCGAGTCGCTCTCGGCCTATGCGCGCCAGTTCCTCGACCAGATGCAGAAGCCCGACGTGGAGCGCATCGAGGGCCTCTCGCCGGCCATCGCCATCGAGCAGCGGAGCGCCGGGTCGAACCCGCGGTCGATCGTGGCGACGACGACGGAAATCCATGACTACTTGCGACTGCTCTACGCCTCGGTCGGCCATGCGCACTGCCCGACGTGCGGGCGGCCGGTGGCTTCGCAGTCCGCCGAGCAGATGGTCGACCGCATCCTGGCCCGTCCGGAGGGGACCCGGACGACGCTTCTCGCGCCGCTGGTCGAAGGGCGGAAGGGCGAGCACGTGGACATCCTGGAGGATGCGCGCCGGGCCGGCTTCGCCCGTGCGGAGATCGATGGCGAGATGGTCGACCTCGACGCCCCCCCCGCCCTCGACAAGCGGCGGAAGCATTCGATCTACGCGGTGGTGGACCGCCTGGTGCTGAAGGACGGCGTGCGCTCGCGGCTGACGGATTCGGTGGAGCTGGCCCTGAAGGCCGGCGGGGGCATCCTGCGGGCCCTGTTCCAGCGGGCGGCTGGCGAGCCGGCGGAGGCGGCGCTGTTCTCCGAAAAGAACGCCTGTCCGCACTGCGGGGTGTCGTTCGAGCCGCTCCAGGCGCGCCATTTTTCGTTCAATTCGCCCTATGGGGCGTGCCCGGTGTGCAACGGGCTGGGCACGATGCTGGTGTTCGATCCGGAGCTGTGCGTCCCCGACCCGTCGAAGTCGATCGATGGCGGGGCGATCGTGGCCTGGCGCCCGAGCGGCCGCCACGAGGCGATGTATCGCAAGGCGCTGCTGCGGTCGGCCGCCGCCCACTACGGCTTCTCGCTCGATACGCCCTGGCAGGACCTGCCGGAGGCGGCGCGGGACGTCCTCCTGCACGGCTCGGGCGACGAGCCGGTGCCGCTGGCCTACTGGCGGCGCGGCGCCCGCCATACGCTCTCCAAGCCCTTCGAGGGAGTCCTGCCCAACCTGGCGCGGCGCTTCGAGGAGACCGATTCGGACTTCATGCGCCAGAAGCTTTCGCAGTTCCAGTCGCGCCTGCCGTGCACCGCCTGCCACGGCCGGCGGTTGCGCCCGGAGTCGCTGGCGGCGACCGTCGGCGGGCTGTCGATCATGGAGCTGATGGCGCTCCCGGCGACCGATGCGCTGGCGTTCTGTTCGGCCCTTCCGGAAAAGCTGACCGAGCAGGAGCGCACCATTTCCGCCGAAATCCTGAAGGAAACCTGCCGCCGCCTGCGCTTCCTTGTCGACGTGGGCCTGGGCTACCTGAACCTCGACCGCGAATCGTCGACGCTCTCGGGCGGCGAGGCCCAGCGCATCCGGCTGGCGACGCAGGTGGGCGCGGGGCTGGTCGGGGTGCTCTACGTGCTGGACGAGCCGTCGATCGGCCTCCACCAGCGCGACAACGAGCGCCTGCTTTCGACCCTCAAGGGCCTGCGCGACGCGGGCAACACGGTCGTCGTCGTCGAGCATGACGAGCAGACGATCCGCGAGGCCGACTACGTCATCGACCTCGGGCCGGGCGCGGGGGCGCAGGGCGGGCACCTGGTGTTCGCGGGGCCGGTCGACGAGCTGCTGGAGTCGAAGGCGTCGCTGACGGCGCAGTATCTGCGCGGCGAAAAGTCCATTCCGGTGCCGGCGATGCGCGTGCCGGCCGGCCCGCGCTGGCTCGAAGTCCTGGGCGCGACGGAAAACAACCTGAAGGGCGTCCATGCGAAGTTCCCGATCGGCGCGTTCACCTGCGTGACGGGGGTGTCGGGGTCGGGGAAGTCGTCGCTGGTCAACGACATCCTGTGGCGCGAGCTGGCGCGGCGGTTCTACCATGCGAAGGAGGCGCCGGGGGCCTTTTCGGGGCTCAAGGGCGTGCAG
This sequence comes from Kiritimatiellia bacterium, assembly GCA_045627965.1. Taxonomy (GTDB): domain Bacteria; phylum Verrucomicrobiota; class Kiritimatiellia; order CAIQIC01; family Lenti-01; genus RGIG3636. The sequence goes on from JAZQOP010000145.1 coordinate 22,785, forward strand.
CACATCGACAAGGTGATCGTCATCGACCAGTCGCCGATCGGCCGGACGCCGCGCTCGAACCCCGCCACCTACACGGGGGCGTTCGACGACATCCGCAACCTGTTCGCCCAGCTGCCGGCGGCGAAGGTGCGCGGCTACGGGCCGGGGCGCTTCTCGTTCAACGTCAAGGGCGGCCGCTGCGAGGCCTGCAAGGGCGACGGCCTCATCAAGATCGAGATGAACTTCCTGCCCGACGTCTACGTCCCTTGCGCCCAGTGCCACGGACGCCGCTACAACCAGGAGACGCTCGAGGTCACCTGGCACGGCAAGTCCATCGCCGACGTCCTGGACATGACGATCGACGAGGCCATCGGCCTGTTCGCGACGGTGCCGCGGATCGCGCGGAAGTTCCAGACGCTTTCCGACGTCGGCCTGGGCTACCTCAAGGTCGGCCAGCCGGCGACGACGCTTTCCGGCGGCGAGGCCCAGCGGATGAAGCTCTCCGCCGAGCTCGCGCGCAAGGACACCGGCAATACGCTCTACCTGCTCGACGAACCGACGACGGGCCTGCATTTCGAGGATGTCGCGCGCCTGATGAAGGTCCTGCTGCGGCTGCGCGACGCAGGCAATACGCTGATCGTCATCGAGCACAACCTCGACGTCATCAAGACCGCCGACTACATCGTCGACCTCGGCCCCGAAGGCGGCGCCGACGGCGGCCGGATCGTGGCTGAAGGAACGCCCGAGCACGTCGTCGCCACCGCTCAGGAGACGTCCTGGACCGCCCGGTTCCTCGCCCCGCTTCTCGCGCCCGGACCGTCGGCGAAACCGCCGGCCAAGAAGCGCCCGAAGGCGTCCCCCAAGGCAAAGCGGAAAAAGTAGCCCGCCTCCGCCGCCCCCAAACACGGTTCCATTGAATGGAAGCATGTTTCGGTTGTTTTTCCACACAATGGAAAGCTGTTTTCATGGCCCGGCTTGCGGGCCGTCCGCATCCGCCTGGCCTTTGGGGCTCGTCAAATGGCCGCTCCATGGTATTCGCCCCCATGGCGGATTCGCAAAACCGTCGAATTTCATCCCCATGCCGGCCCCATTCGGTAGGGCCCGATCTCCGAGCGGGCCGCCTTCGGTCCCGATTGCGGCTTCCGCAGGCGCGCCGAATGTCTGCCCCATGCCGGCCCCGGCGGGGCCAAAATATGGGCAAAACCTTAATGTTTCGCCATAATCTCGCAGGGCCGCCGGGGGGCTGGGGAGCTTCGGCAGGCTAGGCCGGCTAGGCGGTTCAGGGGGGCG
>JAZQOP010000146.1:0-1595 GCA_045627965.1 Kiritimatiellia bacterium
ATGCCCCGAAAACCTGTTTTGCGTTGCCCCGCCGCCCCGTTTCCCCTATCCTCTCCGCGCCATGAAAACGATTTCCCGTCTCGTCCCCGCCGCCCTGGCCGCCGCCTTGCTCCTCCCCGTCGCCCCCCGCGCCGCCGCATGGTCCGGGCAGCAGCACGTCCAGATCTCCTACGCCGCCGGCAAGAACGCCCCCAACGAAATGCGGGCCTTCCGCTACTTCTCCCGCCCCATGGCCTACCCCTCGATCTACCCGGACCTCTGGAAAATGTCCGACTACGACGAGGAAGGCATCCGCCACTACTTCGAACCCGACCGCCTCCGCCGCGGCTTCGACCTCTCCGCCATCCCCGACGACGTCTCCAAGCTCCAGGCCGTCGCCCACATCCGCCCCGAGGAAATCGGCACCGCCCCCTGGGTCGTCCGCGACCTCGTCCGCGACATGTCCGACGCCATGCGCGCCGGCGACTGGCTCCTCGCCGCCCGCCTCGGCGCCGGCCTCAGCCACTACGCCGGCGACCTCCACATGCCCCTCCACTGCACCAAGAACTTCAACGGCCAGGAATCCGGCCAGAGCGGCGTCCACTCCCGCATCGAGGCCGACCTCATCAAGTCCTTCTTCAAGTCCTCCATGCTCGACCGCAAGCCCGCCCAGCTCGGCCAGGCCACCTACATCGACGACCCCTTCCGCGCCGCCATCCAGTGGGCCTCCGACTCCTACCAGATGTCCGTCAAGTGGCTCCGCGCCGACCGCGAGGCCTTCCGCGCCGCCAACCGCCACAACGACACCGAGGACTACTACCGCACCCTCTGGGACCTCATCGGCGATTCCGTCATCCTCCGCATCTCCCAGGCCGCCACCGACCTCTCCAGCCTCTACTACACCGCCTGGGTCGACGCCGGCAAGCCCGACATCCCCGAGCCCTTCGAGGAGCTCCCCTCCGTCTCCATCTGGAACCCCGCCATCGACATCGAGCCCGCCGAAAACGACCCCGGCCGCTCCTCCATCCCCGCCCAGTCCGCCCGCACCAAGGGCACCTACGACCTGCTGATCCTCGGCTTCTTCGCCGGCATCGCCTGCCTCGTCCTCTTCACCGTCATCCTTAAAACCTTCATGCCCAACTGGCAGAAAAGGCGGGAATAGCCCCCCGCCCCTCGCGATGAAACGCCAGCGCCTCGACCTCCTCCTCGTCGCCGCCGGGCTCGCCGAGTCCCGCGAAAAGGCCCAACGCCTCATCCTCGCCGGCGAAGTCCTCGTCGACGACGCCCCCGCCGGCAAGCCCGGCCACGAATACCCCGTCGACGCCGCCCTCCGCATCCGCCACCCCGAGCCCTTCGTCTCCCGCGGCGGCCTCAAGCTCCAGCACGCCTTCGATACCTTCCCCGGCTTCTCCGCCGACGCCAAGGCCTGCATCGACGTCGGCGCCTCCACCGGCGGCTTCACCGACTGCCTCCTCCAGCACGGCGCCGCCCACGTCTACGCCGTCGACGTCGGCCACGGCCTCCTCCATCCCCGCATCGCCGCCGACCCGCGCGTCACCGTCCTCGACGGCGTCAACGCCCGCGCCATGACACCCAGCACCCCCCCCCCCCCCGGC
>JAZQOP010000147.1:0-5024 GCA_045627965.1 Kiritimatiellia bacterium
GGGAGGATGGTGAAGGTGGCGACGGGGGTGAAGGCGTCGGGGGCGGCCTCGAAGAAGCGGAGGTCGTCGGGGCGCGTGGCGATCCAGTGGGTGATGCCGTGGAGGCGGGACCATTCGAGGTAGCCGGGGGCGCCGGAGGCCCGGTAGGCGCGAGGGGGATAGTTGTATTCGATGGTGCCGCGCGGGAAGCCGTAGTAGTCGTCGCCCATCATTTCGCGGTCCGCGAGGACGGGCAGGTAGGCCGTGTTGCCGCCGCCAAAGGCGTGGACGGCCTTGCCCGCGAACGCCAGGCGCCCCGTCGGCGGGACGTTGTCCTTGATCCAATCGACGATGGCCGGCATGCCGCTCTTTTGCCAGGTGCGCAGGGGGGCGCAGTTGCGGTTGGCGTAGTGGTCGCGGACGGTCTGGATGCCGCGGACGAGGACTGCCAGTACCAGGCCGCAGGCCAGCCAGGTGGCGACCGCCCCCCAGGCCGGACGGCGGAGGCCCCTGCGCGGCACGGCATCGGCGGAGGACCGGGCCCGGGGAAGCCGGTCTTCGAAGAGGGCGTCGATGCCGAAGGCCGCAGGGAGGATCAGGGCCACGACGAGCGGGATGGCCATGCGGTCGAGCTGGGAGAGCGGTTTCAGCTCCTTGCTCCAGCCGGCGACGGCGGCCAGGACGAGAAGGAGCGGCAGGACCCAGCGGCGGAGCTCCTTGGGGGCGGCCGAAAAAAGTCCCGCGATGCCCAGGAAGATGATGACGGGATGCCCTTCGACCAGGTCCGCGAGGAGGTGTCCTGCTCCACGGGACAGGATGACGGTCAACGCGGGGCGTTCCCAGGTCGTGGAGACGTAGTCGACGACGTTGTGGCACGGGCCCAGGACGGTCCACCACCAGCGCGACAGGAGCAGGAGGACGGCGGCGACGGCGGCCAGGGCCCAGCCGAGGCGCCTCCAGTCGGCGGCACGCCAGCCTTTCTGGGCGACGGCGTCGGCAATCCATTGCCACAGGGCGCCGAGGGCCAGCCCGGCGGCGACGAACGCGCCCGGGGTCCAAAGGCACATGAGGAAGGCGCAGAGGGCCAGGGCCAGGGTCCGGCCGAGGGTGCCTTCGCGGCGCGCGACAACCCGGTAGCCGATGGCGACGACGGGCAGGACGGCGATGGCGGAGGTGATGGCGCCGACCGTGCCGAAATGCCACATCCAAAGGAAGAATTCGCGGTTGGCGCCGCACAGGAGCAGGCCGCCGGCCAGGGCGCCGCACGGGCGGACGCCGGCGGTGCGGAGCGAGGCGACGCCGATCCAGGGCCAGGCCCAGACGAACCAGAAGAGGAGCGCGGCGCCGTAGAATAGGTGGGGTTCCTGGACCTGGAGCAGCGGCCAGCAGAGCAGCCCCCAGGCATGGGCGCCGCTGGTGACGCCGACGAAGTGCTCCGTGCCCGCATTCCAGAGGGGCATGTAGCTGCCGAGGGCGCCCGGGAAGACCTGGCCGAACTCCCAGATGCGGAACATGAAGGAGGGATGGTCGAAGCCGCAGGGGACCATGCGGACGATCGGCCAGGCGTAGGACGTGATGGTGGCCTGCGCCCCCAGCAGGAGGAGCAGGAAGAGGCCCTGGACCGGGCGCGTGCCGTAGCGGCGGCCGAGGGCGAGCAGCCCGGCGAAAAGGGCCGCCGTACCGGCGAGCTTGAGGCTCGCGCCCGCGGCCCACGGGGTCAGGAACATCCACGAGGGCGCGCCGCGGATGCCCTTGGCGACGGCCATGCCGGCGGCGATGACGTAGAGGCCCATGAGAAAGGCCGCAACGATAAGCCACCGATTTTTGCGATTGTGCTCTTGAAGTTCCCGATCCATCAGGGGAAGTCTACCTGTCGCCGCCGGTTTGATGCCACGCAAAAAAAGCCCGGGCCTGGTTTTTTGGGCAAAACTGCGCGGCGCGGACGCTAGCGGGGCAGGGGGCGGGAATCGAGCCAGAGCGTGACGGGGCCGTCGTTGACCAGCTCGACGGCCATCATGGCGCGGAAGCGGCCGGTCTCGATGCGGAGGGCTGGCGCGGCGGCGCGGAGCTTGTCGACGAAGAGCTGGAAGAGGGGGGCGGCGACATCCGGCGGTGCGGCCTGAATGTAGCTGGGGCGGTTGCCCTTGGCGGTGTCGGCGCAAAGCGTGAACTGGCTGACGGCCAGGATGCCGGCATTTTCCAGGGCGGTCACGGGGCGGTTCATGACGCCGCTTTCGTCGTCGAAGATGCGGAGGGCGAGGAGCTTGCGGACCATCTTGTCGAGGTCGGCCTCGGAGTCGTCGCGGAGGATGCCGACGAGGGCGAGGATGCCGGCGTCGATGTCGCCGACGGTTTCGTCGCCGACGCGGACGGCGGCCTGGGAGACGCGCTGGACGAGGAGGCGCATCCCTAGTTGTCGCGGAGGGCCGTGGTCAGCGAAAGCTCGCCGTCGCGCAGTTCGGCCGATTCGAGATGGCGCAGGATGCGGCTTTCGTTCTGGAACTTGGCGAAGAGGTCCGACTGGCAGGCGGCGTAGAGCTTGCCGAGGGGGCCGGGAAGGGGCAGGTGGCCGACCTGCGCGCCAAGGAGGCGGATGCCGCCGGGGCCGGCGGCGAAGCGGAACTCCGAGGAGAGGGCCAGGGGGCCTCGCTCGACGCGGATCCAGGCGGTTCCGGCATCGGGCGCAAAGCGGACGCCGGCGCCCTGGAAGCGGGCCTTCATCCCGGAGGTGCCCGAGTCCGCGGCACGGACCTGGTACTGGAAGAAGGCGTTGATGTCGCGTTCGGCGATGACGAGGTTTGTCTGGACGTTGCGGTTGAGGGCGTCGACCAGGATCTGGCCTTGCATGGTGTAGCGCAGGCCGTCGATGCGTTCGCCGGAGGTGTCGCGGGGCAGGTCCGCCGGCCAAAGCGCCAGGACGATGGCGAGCACCAGCAGGAGGCCGACCGCGTTCTTGACCCAGAAGGTGACGGGCCGGCGCGGGCGCGAGGCTTCGACGAGGCGGCGTTCCGACTCTTCGTAGTCGAGCGGCTGCCCGCACTGCTTGCAGTGGAGGTTGGGCAGCGTATTGGCCGCGCCGCAGTGCTTGCAGCGGATTTGCATCAGGTTGTCGTTGTCCATGGCGGGCTCCTTTCGGCGCGGGCGCGCCTTGGATACGGCTAGGGGGCCGGCTTGCGGGGGGGGCGTTTCCGAGGGCGGGCGGCGGCGGCGTGCTCCTCGGCGCGCTGGCGGTTCCAGATGGCCTCCATTTCGGCGAGGGTGCAATCCTGCATGCGCTTGCCCTGGGCGGCGAGCTCGGACTCGACGACGCGGAAGCGCCGCTCGAACTTCTTGTTCGTGCAATCCAGCGCGTAGGCGGGGTCGCAGGAGACGAAGCGGGCGACCTTGACGACGGCGAAGAGGACGTCGCCGAGCTCGGAGACGATGTCGGCGCGGATGCCGGAATGGATGGCGTCCTGCAGCTCGCCGACTTCCTCGCGGAGCTTGGCGTAGGCCTTGTCGACGTGGTCCCAGTCGAAGCCGGCGCGGGCGGCGCGCTTCTGGATCTGGTAGGCGCGGTGGAGGGGCGGTGCGTGCTTGGCGACGGCGTCGAGGACGCTCTTGCGCTCGGTCTTGCCGCCTTCGGTCTTCTTGATGGCCTCCCAGTTGCGCAGGACGTCCGCCGAGCCGCCGACCTTCGTCGTGCCGAAGATGTGCGGATGCCGGCGGATCATCTTTTCGCAAATCCCGCGCGCGACGTCGGCGAACGAAAAATCGCCGTTTTCCTCGCAGACGCGGGCCTGGAAGACGATTTCGAAGAGGAGGTCGCCGAGTTCCTCCTCGAGGTCCTCGGGGGAGCCTTTTTCGAGGGCGTCGAGGACTTCGTAGGCTTCTTCGATGAGGAAGGGCTTGAGGGTGGAAAGGTTCTGCTCGAGGTCCCAGGGACAGCCCTTCCCCGGGGCGCGGAGGCGGGCCATGATGTCGAGGAGGCGGGCCATCTGCTCCGCGCCGGCGGCGGTGCGCGGGGCGCGGGGGAGGCGGACGGCGGGGGCCTTGGCGGCAGGGGTCTTCTTGGCCGGAGCCTTCTTGGCGGGGGCCTTCTTGGTTGGGGCGGACCTAGAGGCCGAGCTTGTCGAGCGTTTCATTCGCCTTCAGCTCCTTCAGGGACGAGACGATGTAGTCCATGCCCGCGAAGTTCTCGAAGGCGGTGAAGTCGTCCGGGACGGCGATGACCTTGTAGCCGGCGGCGAGGGCGGCGCGGGCCCAGGAGGAGCCGGTCACGATGGCGGCGCAATGGAAGGGGCGGCGGCTGATGGCGAGGGCGGCGCGGCCCCAGCCGGCGGGGTTGGCGAAGCACTTGCCTTCGGAGGAGGAGACGACCTGGACGTTCCACTTGTCGAAGCCGAGGCGCTTGGAGATGTCGTCGGCGGCCTCCTTGGGGAGGGTGGTGATGGCGGCGACGGGCATTTCGCGCCTGGCGGCCTCGTCGAGCCAGGCCTTGAGGGCGGGCTCCATCGTGCAGTCCTTCTGCATCAGGCGGGAGAGGGTCTCGCCGCGGAGGCGTTCGGCGACGGTTTCGGCGGAGGCGGAGGTGTAGCCGACGCGCTCGAGAAGTCCGGGGAGGTAGTCGTCGGGGCGGCCGAGGCAGTAGCGGGAGAACTCGACTTCGACGAAATCGATCTTCTGCTCCTTGAAGATGCCGGCCAGCACTTCGTAGCGGATGCGCCGGGCGTCGAGCGCCACGTTTTCCATCTCAAAGACCAGACCGCCGGATTCCTTCTGTTCGTTCGTGTTTGCCATCGTATAAGACCTTTCTGATTTGGAACGCGCGGCATCATACTCTTGAGGTGGTGTGCCGTCAAACCTTTCCCGCCCGGCGGGGCGGAATCGTGAGTTGTACAAAGAGACCGGACAGTGGCACACTGCCCACGGGTGGGGAGCGACGAGAGGGCTTCTGGCACCCAATTGGGTGCCAGAAGCCCGAGCGTCGATCCCTACCCATCATGTGCTTGCAACCATAGACAAGGAGATGACCGACATGCACAACCTACACCCATCCGCCCCGG
>JAZQOP010000148.1:0-2714 GCA_045627965.1 Kiritimatiellia bacterium
GGGAAAACGCGGGAAAACGCGGGTGGGGCGCTTTCGCGCTTGCGGGCGGGGTGGGGCGAGGGGTAGGATTGGACGTCCCGGCCGCCCGCATCGGGGCGAAGGAGCAACCGTGCGTCGGCGGCGGGGAGACGGAGGAGAAGCCATGAGCCAGAAATTCAAGTATATCGGCCAGTCGTTGACGCGTCCGGACGCCATCGCGAAGGCGATCGGGAAGGCGCAGTACCTGGACGACCTGCGGATGCCCGACCTGCTGCATGCGTCGATCCTGCATCCTCCGTATGCGCACGCGCTGATTTTGTCGATTGACACGAGCGAGGCCGAGGCGATGCCCGGGGTGGTGAAGGTGGTGACGGGGAAGGACTGCCATGTGCTGTACGGGGACAACATCGCGGACATTGCGCCGATGGCGTCGACGCGGGTGCGGCACATCGGGGACCACGTGGCGGCGGTGATCGCGGAGACGAAGCACCAGGCGAACGAGGCGCTGAAGAAGATCAAGGTGGAATACAAGCCGCTGCCGGTCTACACCGATGCGCGGGACGCGCTGGCGCCGGGGGCGGAGCTGATCCATCCCGACGCGCCGAGCTACCGGCACATTCCGGGGCTGGGGTGCGTGCCGGGGACGAACATCGCGAACGAATACACGCTGCGGAAGGGGGACGTGGAGAAGGGGTTTGCGGAGTCGGACGTGGTGGTGGAGGGCGAGTTCGTGTATCCGCACGGGTCGTGCGCGGCGATCGAGCCGCACGGGGCGATCGTGCGGTTCAACGAGGACGGGACGATCGATGCGTGGTCGTCGTCGATCTGTCCGTTCATCATCCGGGACGATTTGGCGCATGCGTACCACCGGCCGGCGAGCCAGGTGCGGGTGCGGATTCCCGAGATCGGGGGGTGCTTCGGGTACAAGTCCGACATTACGGTGGAGCAGACGGTGGCGTGGATCGCGTCGCATGTGCCGGGGCGTCCGGTGAAGTGGGTGGCGAGCCGCCAGGAGGACTTCACGAGCACGCTGATCGGGCACGGGTTCCGGCACCACATGAAGGTGGGGGCGAAGAAGGACGGGACGCTGGTGGCGCTGCAGGCGGACATCCTGCATTCGACGGGCGCGTTTTCCGACACGGGGGTGCACGTCTGCAACGCGGCGACGCACAACTGCACGGGGCCCTACCAGTTTGCGCATGCGCTGCTGAGGTCCAAGTGCGTCTACACGAACACGCCGCCGGTGGGGGCGTTCCGCGGCTACGGGCACCAGGAAGGGCATTTTGCGATCGAGCGGCTGATGGACCAGCTGGCGCGCGCGCTGAAGATGGACCCGATCGAGCTGCGGCGGAAGAACTACCTGGGGCCGGGGAAGGAGAACGCGGCGGGGGAGCGGTTCTACGAGACGAACGGGTCGGTGGCGGAATGCACGGACATCGTGCAGCGGGCGGTGTTCCTGGAGGGTCCGAAGCCGGCGGAGGACGAGGAGTTCGTCTACGGGCGCGGGTTTGCGGCGGTGATGAAGTCGCCGAAGGGCGCGGCGTTTTCGTCGAAGTCGTGCTACATCAAGCTGAACCCGGACGGGAGCGCGAACGTCAACATGGGCGGCGCGGAAGTGGGGCAGGGGCTGCGGATGGCGGTGCAGCAGATTGCGGGCGAGGCGCTGAAGATTGCGCCGGAGAAGATCCGGGTGTATCCGGAGATCGACACGCAATACTGCCCGTGGGAGTGGCAGACGATCGGGTCGATGTTCACGACGCAGGGGGGGCGGGCGATCCTGCGCGCGGCGAAGAAGGCGATCGACATGCTCAAGGAGAACGCGTCGAAGGCGCTGCTGGTGCCGACGGACCTGCTGGAGTGGGACGGCGAGAAGGTGTATCTGCGGCATGATCCGGCGGTGCACGCGACGATTGCGCAGCTGGCGCACGGCTACATGACCGAGAGCGGGATCACGGTGGGCGACGTGGTGCACACGACGTCCGACGCGCGGCTGCCGCGCTATTCGAACCCGGACAAGGACGGGCGCGGCGGGCTGGGGGTCGAATACACGTTCGGCGCGCAGGGGTGCGAGGTGAAGATCTCGAAGAAGACGGGCAAGATCCACGTGACGCATTTTGCGTCGTCGTTCGACGTGGGGACGGTGATCAATCCGCGCCAGATCCGCGGGCAGATCGCGGGCGGCGTGATGATGGGGCTGGGGGCGTCGCTGCATGAGGCGATCCAGTATGACGCGGAAGGGCACATCCTGAATCCGCACTACGGGAAGTATCGCTTTCCGTCGTTCCGCGAGGCGCCGGACCGGCAGACGATCGTGCCGGTGGAGAACCCGGGCGAGGTGGGGCCGTTCGGGGCGCGCGGGATCGGCGAGCATCCAGTCGTGGGCGTTGCGCCGGCGGTGCTGAACGCGATCTACGACGCGATCGGGGTGGAGTTCGACCAGATTCCGGTGACGCCGCAGATGATTTTGGACGCGCTGGCGAAGAAGGGGTAGGGGCGAGGGCGGGCGGGAGCGCGCGGTGAGGATCGACGCGGAGCATGACTTCGGGACGCGGGAGTGTCCCGGGTGCGGGTGCGAGGTGCCGGCCAACGAGAACCGTTGCCCGATCTGCCGCTATGCGTTCCCGGTCCGGCGCGGGGCGATGGCGCGGCTGGCGCCGTGGGTGGCGTGGGGGCTGGTCGGGCTCGGCGCGGCGGCGCTGGCGTGGGCCGTCGCCGGGGCGGTCCGGTGAGGTCTG
>JAZQOP010000149.1:0-7459 GCA_045627965.1 Kiritimatiellia bacterium
ATTTTGCGCAGGGAAAAGCGTTTCGGTGTGGACGGGGGCGGGGGGATGGGGTAGATTCGGGGGCGTCGTGAATGTTTGGAAGTTCATTTCAGGGTTGTGCATCGTAATCGGCGTCGTGCTGGCGGTCGTGCTGGCGTGGGGCGCCGTGTTCCGTCCCGTGCTGGAGGACCGGTCGGAGCTGGAGGCCAAGAAGGCCGAGCTGGAGGCCAAGGTCGCCGACCTGGAGGCACAGCTGAAGGAGCTGCGCGAGAACCAGGCGCGCCTGGAGGCGGATCCGCGCTTTGTGGAAAAGGTGGCGCGGGAGGATTTGGGCTACGCAAAGCCCGGGGAGACGGTCTTCCGCTTTGTGGAGGACAAGCCATGAGCGATGCGACGGCGGCCGGCGGCTCGGCGGAATGCAAGGTCAAGGAGTTGACGAAGGGCGGGGCCTGGAGCGCCTACCGGGCGCTGATGTACGGGAACATGCCGCTGGCCAAGGTCCTGTGGGCGGAGTTCCTCTACTTTTTCATCGGTCACCTGGGCGGCCCGCTGGGGCTGTTCCTGCGGATGAAGTTCTATCCGTCGCTCTTCCGCCGCTGCGGCCGCAAGGTGGTGTTCGGCCGCGGCGTGCTGATCCGGCACCCGCACAAGATCGACCTGGGCGACGGCGTGGTGCTGGACGACGGGGCGACGATCGACGCCAAGGGCGCGGACAACCACGGGATCACGCTGGGCGAAAAGGTCTACGTGGGACGCCAGTCGACGCTCTATTGCAAGAACGGCGACATGTCGGTGGGGGACCGGACGTCGGTTTCGGCGCACGCGATCCTGTTTTCCTCGAACCGCCTGGACGTGGGCGAGGATTGCGTGGTGGCGTCGTTCGCGTATATCCTGAGCGGAGGCGAATATGACGTGGACGACCCGACGCCGTTCGCGATGCAGAAGGGGACCTGCACGAAGGGGCCGCTCTCGATGGGCCGCAGCTGCTGGATCGGAACGGGGGCGAAGGTGCTGGATGGGGCGTCGCTGGGCGACCGCGTCGTGGTGGCGGCCGGGGCCGTGGTGACGAAGCCGCAGCCGGCCCGCGCCATCGTGGCGGGCATCCCGGCCCGGGGCTTGCGGGTGGTCGAGCCCAAGGAAGCGTCGCCATGCTGAAGCGCGTCGGCAAGTGGGCGCTGAAGCTGGCGGTGATGGCCGGCCTCCTGGCCTTCCTCTATCGCAACACGGATGTCGCCGCCTTCCAGGAGGCGCTGCGGAATTTCAAATGGGCCTACCTGCCGGCGATTTATGCGCTCCTGTTCGCGAATTCGGTGCTGAACTCGTGGAAATGGAGCCTCCTGCTGGCGGCGGACGGCGTGCGGATGGGGCTCGGCACGCTGCTGTGCAGCCATCTGGTGGGCACCTTCTTCAACCTGTTCATGCCGTCGAGCATCGGCGGGGACGCCTATCGCGTGGTGGACGTGGCGCGCCGTGGCGGCGGCGGCGCCAAGAGCTTCGCCGCGGTCTTCGCGGAACGCCTGGCCGGCTTCCTGGCCCTGGCGGTCTGGGGGCTGCTGTTTTCGGCGATCGGCTGGGGCTACCTGGAGGACAAGCGGGTGCTGCTGATCCCGGTGGTGGTGTTTGCCGCCATGTCCGTCATGGCCGCGCTGGTCGTGCAGCGGACGCTCCTGCTGCGCCTCTGGGAACGCTGCGGAGGGGCGCACCTGGCGAAGATGGATGCGTTTTTGCGCAAGTTCCTCGACTCGATCGCTCGCTATCGCTCGGACCGCCGCCTGCTGGCCCAGGTGTTCGGGCTGTCGCTGGTGTTCCAGATGATCGCCATCGCCGACATCTTCCTGATCTCGAAGGCGCTGGGCTGGACGGTCCCGTTTTCGCTGTTCTGCATCTTCGTCCCGCTGATCACCCTGGGCGAGGCGTTGCCGATTTCGATCTTCGGCATCGGCGTGCGCGACGGCCTCTATGTCTTCTTCTTCACCCAGCCGGGCGTGGGCGCGACGCAGGAGCAGGCGCTGGCCATGGCGGCGGTCTACGTGGCGATTTCGCTGGTCTATTCGCTCGTCGGCGGGGTGGTCTTCCTGGCGCGGCCGACCCCGGCGGCCCCGCGGCCTGCCGGACCGGAAAAGGACGCCTAGGCGGGAGGGTCGCGTGCTGTCGCTGCTGAAAGTCCGGAACCTGGCCCTGGTCGAGGAGGCGGAGGTCGAGTGGGGCCGCGGCCTGAATGTCGTCACGGGCGAGACGGGCGCCGGCAAGTCGGTCTTCATGGGCGCCCTCGCCTTGCTGCTCGGCGAACGTGCGGAATCCGGAATGGTGCGCGCCGGCGCGGACAAGTGCACGGTCGAGGCGCGCTTCGACCTTTCCGGCGCGCCGCGCAAGGCGGTCGAGGCCATCTTGGAGGAGGCCGGGCTCGAGGCCTCCGAGGACGGCGGGCTGCTGGTCCGCCGCGTCGTGAAGGCGGCGGGCGGCGGCGCGGCGGCGGTGAACGATTCGCCGGCGTCGCTCGGCCTTTTGAAGCGCCTAGGCGCGGCGCTGGTCGACCTCCACGGCCCGCACGACCACCAGGCGCTCTTCCGGTCGGCGGCCCAGCTGGAGGTCTTGGACGCGGTGGCGGGCGACGAGGCGGAGCGCGAGGCCTACGGCGCAGCCTGGTGCGAACGCAAGGAATGGGAGGCGCAGCTGGAGGAGCTGGAGGGCGATGTCGGCGACGTCGACGGCCAGATCGATTTGCTGGAATACCGCGTAAGGGAGATTTCGGAGGCGGCCCTCTCCGCCGACGAGGAGGAAAAGGTCCGCCAGGAGCACGAGGTCCTGGGAAACCTACAGCGCGTGCTGGAACTTTCGCAGGAAATCGTCCAGGCGGTCTCGGAGGGCGAACCCTCGGCGCTGGGCCTGCTGCACGGGGCGCTGCAGGCGGCGCCGGAGCTGGCGCGCCTCCTGCCCGAGGCGGAAGGCTGGGCGGAAGAGCTGAAGCGCCACGCGGACGGCCTGGCCTCGGTGGCCGTCGAAATCCAGCGCCGCGCCGAAGGCCTGGAAGGCGACGGCGAGCGCCTGGAATGGCTCGACGGCCGCATCGCGACCTATGAACGCCTGAAACGGAAGTATGGCCCGACCCTCGACGACGTGGCGCGCGTCGGCCGCGAATCGGCGGAACGCCTCGACGCCTTGAAGTCGCGCGGCGCCCGTCGCGAAAAGGCCCGCGCGGAGCTGGCCCGCCTCGATGGCGAGCTCCAGCGCCTCGGCCGCGCCCTGCGCAGGCGCCGCGAAGCCGCCGCCGCACGCCTCGGCCCCGCCGTGACGAAGGAACTGCAGGCGCTCGGCTTCGACCGCGGCCGCCTGACGGTCGAGCTCTCGCCCCTCGAAGCCCCCTCGGCGCAAGGCCTCGACCATGTGGAAATGATGTTCGCCCCGAACGAAGGCGAGGGCGCTCGCGCACTGCGGGCCATCGCCTCCAGCGGCGAAATTTCGCGCGTCATGCTTGCCCTCAAGGTCGTCCTGGCGGCGGCCGACCGGACGGACGTCCTGGTCTTCGACGAAATCGACGCCAACGTCGGCGGCGAGACGGCCCACGCCGTCGGCCGCAAGCTGCGCGCCGTCGCGGCGGCCCGCCAGGTCGTCGCTATTACGCACCTGGCCCCCGTGGCGGCCTGCGGCCAACGCCACGTCGTCGTCCGCAAGGAGGTCGCGGCGGGCCGGACCACCACCCGCGTCGCCATCCTGCCCGACGCCGACCGCGCCGCCGAAATTACGCGGATGCTCGGCGGCGCCGGCGGAACGGACGCCGCCGGACGCCTCGCCGAGGAATTGCTGCGCCGCGGCGGAAACAACTAGCAAGGAGTAACGACATGCCCGAAGACACCCCATTCATGGCCCCGGACCTGCAAAGCGCCATGCTTTGCGACGATGTGCGCCAGGAACGCAACGGAAAGTTCATCCTCATCGGCATCTACGACGGCCTCGGCCTGCCCCACTTCCCCTTCCGCCAGGGCCGCCTGTGCATCGTGACGCGCTGGTGCAGCGGCGAAGGCGAATTCATGCAGAGGACGCGCCTCATGGCCCCGGACCAGGCCACCGTCGTCATGGACGGCCGCCCGATCCCCGTGCGCCTGAACAGCCCGGAAGCCTCGGCGACCAACGTCGAAATCTTCATGAACGTCACCTTCCAGGGCCCCGGCACCTACTGGATGGAAATCATGCTCGACGACGACCTCAAGCTACGCTTCCCGCTCCGCGTCTCCTTGCGCGAACTCCCCCCGGGCGCCGTGCCGCCCCCGCCGGAAGCCGGGCTCTAGCCGTGTGCCTAGCCATCCCAGGGCGCGTCGTCGCCGTGCACGGGGACGGCCTCGAAAAGGCCGGCACGGTCGATTTCGAAGGCGTTCGCCAGGAGGTCTCCTTCGCCTACCTGCCTCTCACGCAGGTCGGCGACTATGTGCTCGTCCACGTCGGCATCGCCCTGACGAAGGTCGAACCGGCCGAAGCCGAGGCCACCCTCGCCGAAATCCGCCGCCTCGCCCCCGACGGCTGGCCCGCCCGCCCCGGCTGACGGCGCACGCCTCCCCGCCCCTCGACAAAACACGCTTCCATTCATTGGAAACGTGTTTTTTATTCGGCGTCGATGGCGACGGGACGCCGCGGCGAAGCGGACCGGACGAGCGAGGACCGCGGCGGCGCCGGCTCGAAATGCAGCACGGGCGTCACGGTCGCACGGGCATCGCTGGCCAGCTGCGCCTCGACATATTGCGCGGCGATGGCGTCGCCCAGGGCTTCGGGCGTCTGCCCCGTCGCCGACAGCAGCCCGATGAACGGCAGCAGGATGTTGCCGTCGGAATCGACGATCTCACGGAAGGCGGGTATCCCATGCTGCCCGACCCCCTCGACGCTGATGAGCACCGCATCGCCCTTCGCCAGCGGGGCCGCCGGGTCGGCGATCGGCGTCGATTGGGCCGCCGCGCCCGCGGCCAGCGCCAGGAGCGCCGCGCCAATGGTGAGCCGCCGCTTCATGCCTGGGGGGCCGCGCCCTTGTCCGCCGCCGCGTCCTTGTCCGAGTAGATGGCGGCGAGCAGGTTGGCTTCCACGGCTTCGTGGATGCCGGCATCTTGCAGCGAGTTGACCAGTTCGCGCAACGACAGCATCTGCTCGGCCATCATCATGCGCGCCAACGTCTCGTTCTTCTGCGGCGTCCGCAGGGAAAGGCTGCTCCCCTCGGCGTTGAGCGTCAGCACGGCGTCGTCCTTCCGGATGGTGTAGATGGCGACGTCCGGCGCAAAACGGTAGACGTAGAACCCTTCCTGCCGGAAGCCGCGGACAATCCGCAACCGCAGGAAATCGACCAGGTCGCTCGACGGCAGCTGGATCTCCAGGATGTTGACCAGCCCTTGCCCCTTCTCCTTCTCAGGATGCCGCAGCCCGTTGATCGGGTTCTCGAACGCCCCCGACATCAGAAGCGGCCCGATGAGCGTCGTCCCCAAGGTCATGATGATGACGATCCCGAAGGCGTCGCTGGCCAGCGCTCCCGTCGTAATCCCGATGTTCGCGATGATCAGCGCCACCTCGCCGCGCGGCAGCATGCCCAGCCCGACCCGCAGCGCCCCCTGCCGGTTGAATCCCGAAATCCACGCCGGAAGGCCGCACCCCAGCAGCTTGGATAGCACGCAGAAACCCGTGTAGAGCAGCCCGACCTTCCAGACCGACGGAATCGTGTGCACGTCGACCATCATGCCCATCGTCGCGAAAAAGACGGGAACGAGCAAGTTGTGGACGCCCTCGATCTCCTTTTGGATGACCTGCACGATGTCGGTGCGCGAAAGCGACAGCCCCATGATGTAGGCGCCGATGATCATTGCCAGCCCCGCCATCTCGGAAATCCCCGCCAGCAGCAGCGCCGCGCCGAACGCCAAGGCCGCCATCGCCGACGGCGTCTTGAAATACTTCAAAATGCTCGTGAACTTCCTCGCCAGCAGCAGCCCCAGCACCGTCGCGCCCAGCCAGAACCCGAAGGCCTTCGCCGCAATCCACGCAATCGTCGCCCACGAAATCGCCCCCCCGTTGGCCTGGTTGGCCGCCACCATCCCCGAAACGATCGCCAGCACGATGATGCCCAGCACGTCGTCGAACACCGCCGCCGCCATGATCGTCGTCCCTTCGGGCGCATCCATCTTGTGCCGCTCCGAAAGGATGCGCGCCGAAATGCCGACCGACGTCGCGCACGCCGCCGCCCCCAGGAACAGCGAGACCGGATGCATCCACCCGTAGCCCAGGAACCAGACCGCGCACCCCGCCCCCAGGAAGAACGAGGCCAGCACCCCCCCCAGCCCGACCAGCGTCCCCGCCACCGAATAGCGCAGGAACGTCGACAGGTCCGTCTCCAGCCCCGACAGGAACAGCAGGACGATCGACGCCAGCGTCGCTACCGCCTGGAGCTCCGGCAAGATGGCCGCCCCATCCGCCGAAACGCGGAACAGCGGCCCCAGCAGCGGCCAGGCAAACTGCCCCAGCGCATACGGCCCGATGACGACGCCGATCAGCAGCTCGCCCAGCACGTTCGGCAGCCGGAACCACCGGCGAATCCACTCGCCGCCCACCCGCGTCAGAAAAATCAGCACCCCCAGCTGCAGGACGAATCGAACCATGACCGTGTAGGGGGCGGCGTCTGCCATCGCGGGTCCTCCTTATATATAAGGGGCTTAGGAAAGGAGCAGGTCGAGAACGGTCTGCGGCTGCGTCGCCGCCAAAAGCTGCGCCCGGACGGATGCGTCGTTCAACGGACGCGAAATCTCCGCCAGGAACTGGATGTGCGGCCCCGTCCGCGAATCCGGCGACACCGTCATCACGAAAATCGTCGACGGCTCCCCGTCGAGCGCCCCAAAGTCCACCCCTTCGTGCCTGATCCCCAGCGCCGCCACCAGGCAATCGACGGAATCCGTCTTGCCGTGCGGAATGGCGATCCCGTTCTGCATGCCCGTCGACATGCGCCGCTCGCGGTCCGTCACGGCCTTCAGGACGGCCTCACGGTCGCGAATATGCCCGGACGCCATCAGCAGGTCGACCATCTCGGACAGGATTTCGTCCTTGGTTTCACCCTTGAGGTCCAGGGAAATGGTTTCGATCGAAAGCGGACTCTTCAAATTCATCTTCTTCCTCCATGCGTGCTTGCGGAGTTGCGTGGAGGGATTATCCACCTTCAAGCCCGCGTTTCAAGCCAGAAGTCCCCCCGGCCCCCATTCTTCTCGCCGCCGTCCCCCGCCGCCGCTCTCCTCCTGCGCCGCCCGCGACAGCCCTCTGCCGCCCCGGTGCCCGATGTTTCCCGAGGCTACCATTCCGGGGCCGTCCCCGTTCGGCGGCCCGTCAGGGACGCCATGCCCGCCGCCGCATCCGCAGTCGGAATGTTCGCCTTGGCTAACATTTCCCTCCGCCGGGCGCCGGAAGGCCCCTCCGGCCCCCTCCGGCGCCCCCTCCAGGCCCCCTCCGGCCCGGAAAAACCTTCCCC
>JAZQOP010000150.1:0-1883 GCA_045627965.1 Kiritimatiellia bacterium
ACCAGCCACCAGCCACCGACCACCAGCCACCAGCCACCGACCACCAGCCGCCAACCCCTCCGCGCCCTTCATGCGACTGGTTCGGCGCTTTGCTGTGGATTCTCGCCGCCGCCCTCGCCGCCCTCGCCGCCGATCCCGCCCGCCGCGACGCCATCGCCCAGGCCGGCCTCGCCCTCTACCGCACCCGCTACAACTACGGCACCTTCCGCTCCGCCCTCGCCGCCCTCTACCGCGACCTCCTCGCCCCCTAGCCCCCCTTCGCGCACGCACGCGCAAAATTTCCTTCCTTTCCGCCCCGCCCGCGAGCATAATTCCCGGACGCAACAGTCCACACCAAACCCAAGGAGTACCCCATGGATTTTGCCGCCATCAAGAAAGCCGCCCAGGACTACGGTCCCGCGATGTCCAAGTTCCTTCGCGACATGATCGCCATCCCCTCCGAATCCTGCGAAGAGGAAGGCGTCGTCAAGCGCATCGCCCAGGAGCTCACCGCCCTCGGGTTCGACAAGGTCGAATTCGACAAGCTCGGCAACGTCATCGGCTGGATCGGCGAAGGCGACAAGATCATCGCCATCGACAGCCACATCGACACCGTCGGCATCGGCAACATCGCCAACTGGACCCACGACCCCTACAAGGGCTACGAGACCGACACCATCATCTACGGCCGCGGCGCCTCCGACCAGGAAGGCGGCATGGCCTCCGCCGCCTACGGCGCCAAGATCATGAAGGACCTCGGCCTCATCCCCGCCGGCTACAAGATCATGGTCGTCGGCTCCGTCCAGGAAGAGGATTGCGACGGCATGTGCTGGCAGTCCATCGTCAACGAATACTTCGACGGCCCCGAGGACGCCCGCTCCAAGATCGAGTTCATCATCTCCACCGAGCCCACCGACGGCGGCATCTACCGCGGCCACCGCGGCCGCATGGAAATCCGCGTCGACGTCCACGGCGTCTCCTGCCACGGCTCCGCCCCCGAGCGCGGCGACAACGCCATCCACAAGATGGCCGAGATCATCCAGGACGTCCGCGACCTCAACGAGAACCCCGCCGACGACTCCGTCGAGATCAAGGGCCTCGTCAAGATGCTCGACCCCAAGTACAACCCCGACCACTTCGAGGACGCCCGCTTCCTCGGCCGCGGCACCTGCACCACCTCCCAGATCTTCTACACCTCCCCCTCCCGCTGCGCCGTCGCCGACTCCTGCGCCATCAGCATCGACCGCCGCATGACCGCCGGCGAGACCTACAAGTCCTGCCTCAAGGAAATCGAAGACCTCCCCGCCTGCAAGAAGTACGCCAAGGACGTCAAGGTCTCCATGTACATGTATGACCGCCCCGCCTGGAACGGCCACGTCTACGAGACCGAGTGCTTCTTCCCCACCTGGATCAACAAGGAGTCCGCCCCCCACGTCCAGGCCCTCATCGACGCCCACCACGCCCTCTGGGGCGACAAGCGCCTCTACGTCGACGACGTCGCCAAGGCCAAGCGCGAAGGCCGCCCCCTGACCGACAAGTGGACCTTCTCCACCAACGGCGTCTCCATCCAGGGCCGCTACGGCATCCCCTGCGTCGGCTTCGGCCCCGGCGCCGAATCCCAGGCCCACGCCCCCAACGAGATCACCTGGAAGCAGGACCTCGTCGTCTGCGCCGCCCTCTACGCCGCCGTCCCCGGCCTCTACAAGCCCGAGAACAAGTCCGGTTCCGCCACCAGCTTCCGCCAGGAGCTCACCGGCAACGACATCAAGTAGCCCCCACGCCGCTTGATCCCAGGACGCGGCGCGCCACCCGGCGCGCCGCGCTTTTTTTTTGCGCCTGCCGCCCTCCGCCAGGCCTCCCCCCCCCGGCCCTCCCGGCCTCCCCCAGCGGCCCCCCGGCCCCCC
>JAZQOP010000151.1:0-16090 GCA_045627965.1 Kiritimatiellia bacterium
CCAGCCCCCCGCGCCATGCCCGACGCCTCTCCCACACCGGCCCTCATGCCGGACGTCACGATCGCCCGCTCGATCACCGTCGACCGCTTCTTCGCCGAAGGCCGGAAGCCCCTCGCGCTCAACTGGGAGACCGACCCCGCCCTGGCAGACGGCCGCCTGATCCGCGAAATCGCCCTGAACCGCCCCGGCCTCGCCCTGGCCGGCTTCTCGCAGTATTTCGCCAACAAGCGCATGCAGGTCCTCGGCCTGGCTGAAATCGCCTACCTGAAATCCCTCCCGCCAGACCTCCGCCGCCGCCAGCTCACGATCTTCAAGGGCGTCCCCGCCGTCATCCTTTCCCGCAAGCGCCGCTGCCCCGACTTCGCCCGCAAGATGGCGGAACAGGCCGGCGTCCCCGTCCTTCGCTCGGCCCTCGTGACCGGGCATTTCATGAACGCCGCGACGGTCCTCCTCCAGGAACTGGCCGCCCCGCGCCTCCGCGTCCACGGCACGATGGTCGACGTCAACGGCATCGGCGTCCTCATCGAGGGCGAGCCCGGCATCGGCAAGAGCGAAATCGCCCTCTCCCTCATCAAGCGCGGCTATTCCCTGATTTCCGACGACACGACCATCCTCTACCGCGACGCCGTCGGGACGATCCACGGCACCTCCATCGAATACACCCGCGACCACATGGAAATCCGCGGCCTGGGCATCATCCACGTCCCCCGCATCTTCGGCGTGGCCGCGACCCGCAAGGAAATGCGCCTCGACCTCATCATCCGCATGGTCCAGCGCGACACCGCGCGGAAATCCGACGACACCGACCGGACGGGGCTGGACATCGCCACCCGCCGTGTGCTAGAAATTGAAGTTCCGCTGATTACCGTGCCGGTCGCCGCCGGCCGCGACCTCACCAACGTCGTCGAGGTCGCCGCCCTCAACCAGCGCCTCAAGCTGGGCGGCTACGACGCGGCCCGGGAATTCGACGAACACCTGAAGACCATTCTTGCCCGCAAGCCATGACGAAACCCAAGAACAAGCCCGACGCCATTACTCCCGCCCCCCCCCCGGCCCCCGCCGCCTCGACCGCCGAGACCGCCTCCCGGAGCGTCAAGGTCCTCAACCGCTACGGCATCCACGCCCGGCCCGCCGCCCTCCTGGTCAAGGCCGCCTCCCGCTACGGCTGCCTGATCCTGCTGGAAAAGGACGGCGTGAAGGTCAACGCCAAGAGCATCATGGGCCTGCTGACCCTCGAAGGCTCCTGCGGCTCCAAGGTCGTCATCCACGCCCAGGGCGTCGACGCCCCCAAGGCCGTCGACGAGCTCGCCGCCCTCTTCGACCAGAAATTCTTCGAGGAATAGCTGGCGCTTCCCCCTCAAGCCCCCGGGCCCGCCGCCCGGGGCTTTTTTTATCCCGCCCCCAGCCGGGATCCTCCTCTCGGAAGGCGGGGGAGGGGATGGCGGCGGGCGTTTCAGGGCACGATCATGTCCCGGGGGCAGGCCGCGAGGATTTGCGGGCCCTCCGGACGGACGACGACGGTGTCCTCGATGCGAATGCCGCCGACGTCGGGATCGTAGAGCCCGGGCTCTACGGTGACGACGTTGCCCGCGGCCAGCACGGCGCCGGAGGACGGGGACAGGCGCGGCTCTTCGTGGATGTCGAGCCCGACGCCGTGCCCCAGCCCGTGGAACATCCCTTTTTCCCGCCCCGGCACGGAGGTGTCGCACGGAAAGCCAAAGCCGGCCAGGGCCGATTCGGCCGCCTCGTGGACGGCACGTCCGGCAATGCCGGGGCGGATGAGCGAAAACGCCAGCTTCTGCGTCGCCAGGACCGCGGCATACATCTCGTAGATGCGCGGATTCCTCGGCGGCCCCTTCATCAGCGTGCGCGTCAGGTCGCCCCAGTAGCCGCTGGCCCGGTGCCGCGGAAAGACGTCCAGGACGATCGCCTCGCCCCCACGCAGCGGACCATGGCCGTTTTCGTGCGGACAGGCGGCCTGCCGCCCGCCGGCGGCGATGAGGCCGTCGTCGGAGGCGCATCCGTGGGCGCGCAGGACGGTTTCCATCTCGTCGCGAAGTCGTTCGCTGGTGAGCGTCCGCCCCTTCCAGCGCAGCACGCCGGCGGCGCCGACGGCCGACTCCGCCAGGATGTCGCGGGCCCGTCGAACGGCGGCGGCCGCCGCGCGCTGCCCCTTCCGGATGCAGGCGATCTCCTCGCCGGTCTTCTCCAGCCGTCCGCGGCAGGGCGACGCCCCTCCGAGCAGCCGGACCCGGATCCCGGCGTCCTCCAGCGCGCGGGCAATCCCCAAGGGCAGGGCCGCCCCCGCCCCGACGGCCCGAAGATGCCGCGCCCGCGCCCATCGGACGATTTCGCCGCCCAGCCGCTTCTGGATGACGTGGATCTGCACGCCGGCCTTGCCTTCCTTCTGCGCCCGCCCGGCTTCGAGGACGTTGACGAATAGATGGACGCCGCCGTCCGGCGCAACCGCGACACCGAACGGATCGGGCGCCGAAAAGCCCGTCAGCCAGCGCGCGTCGGCACTTTCGGCCCCCGTGGCGACAAGGATGCGGGCCATTGTTGATTTCTTGGATGACGAAGCCATGCGCGACCTCCTGGAAAAATGCCGATTTTACGGCTTGGACAGGCGTTCGCGACCCATTCCGATGCACGGCGGCCCCATTGTCAAGCGAACACGGATGTTTTTTGCCATTTTTCCATAATGCACAACAGGTTGTGGGTGGATGTGCGTCCTTGTTCAATATGTTGTGCTTGACAGAAATCGTTTCATCGGCAAGAATTTCGTTTGCCAGAGCGGGGCGGAGAGGCTATCTTCACCCTGTTCAAGGTCGCCCCGAGGCCGGAAAAGACGGACTTGTGGACAACCTGTGGATAACTTCACAAAGCTGCTTGGCGGCTGGGCGTTCCCGCAAGGGCGCCGGCCGATGGGTGGCACCCCCTTTTGCCGCGCTTCGCGCGCGGCCTGCGGCCTGTCCGCAAGAAAGAGCCTACGAGATGGAACAGTCGAAAGCCATGAACATCTGGGAGGCCGCGTGCAACCTGTTGCGCGAGGTCTTCCCCCAGGACACCTATGACAGCTGGATCGGTTCGATCCACGCGATGGGCGACGACCAGGGCGATGCGACGCTGACCCTGGCCGTCCCGAACGGCTTCTACCAGGAATGGCTGCAGGAACACTACCTGCCTTCGATCCGCAAGGCCCTGGCGACCTGCCATGACGAGGCGGTCGGCATCCGCTTCGTCGTCGACGGGACGCTCTCTGCGGCGTCGGACGCCGCCCCGGACGAGCCGCCCCCCCCCGCCGAGCTTCCCGCGCGCCGTCCCTCGGCGCACAAGCGCTCGGGCTCGGTCGGCGAGCCGCTGGATTCGCACAACACCTTCGATACGTTCGTGGTGGGCCAGTCGAACACCTTCGCCCACGCGGCGGCCTTGGCCGTGGTCGACAAGCCCGGCTGCACCTACAATCCGCTCTTCATCCACGGCGGGACGGGCCTCGGGAAGACCCACCTGATGCAGGCGATCGGCCATGCCTTCCTCGCCGCGAACAAGGGCACGGTCTGCTACACGACGAGCGAAATCTTCACGAACGAATACATCGCCGCCCTCCGGAACAACGACACGGCCTCCTTCCGCAAGAAGTATCGCAACGTCGACCTGCTCCTGATCGACGACATCCATTTCCTCGCCGGCAAGAGCTCGACGCAGGAGGAGTTCTTCCACACCTTCAACGCGCTCTACCAGGCCCAGAAGCAGATCGTCCTGACGTCGGACCGCCCCCTGAACGAGATTTCCGGCCTGGAAAAGCGCCTGGTCTCGCGCTTCGAGTGGGGCCTCATCGCCGAGATGGAGATGGCCGACCTCGAAACCCGCGTGGCGATCCTGCGCACCAAGCGCGAACGGATGGCCTGCAAGGTCGACGACGAGGCCCTGTTCTTCATCGCCGAGCACGTCCGCTCGAACATCCGCAAGCTGGAAGGCTCGCTGGTGCGCGTCGCGGCCTACGCCTCCTTGACGAGCAAGCCCCACCTGACGACCGAAAACCTTGAGTTCCTCCTCCGCGAAACGATCGAGCAGGAGCACCAGTCCGTCCTGACGCTGGAGGCGATCCAGCGCGTCGTCGCGGAGCATTACGACATCCGCCTGGGCGACATGACGAGCAAGCAGCGCCCGCAGTCGATCGCGTTCCCGCGCCAGGTGGCCATGTATCTGTGCCGCGAGATGACCGAGCAGTCGCTCCCGTCCATCGGCGAGGCATTCGGCCGCAACCACGCAACCGTCCTGCACGCCTGCCGCACGGTCTCGGAAAAAATGCGCTCGGATGCGAACCTGCGCCAGACCGTCCTGGCCTTGCAGCAACGCCTCGGCGGCCGCCGCGGCTAGCCTTGCGTTCCGCTTCCTCCCGGCCAACCGGAGATGCCTGCCCACGCAGGCATCTTTTCGTGTATCAAAACGGCGTTTCTCCTCGGCCGTCAGCCGATTTTTGTCCGCCGCGGCCCTTTCCCGGACGCGAAAGCCATTCGAGCCCGTCCGGACGCCTCTTGGCCCCGCCACCCGCCGCTCGCCCGCCCAAAACCGCAAAATCGGCGAATTTCCGGCTCTTCGCGACTTATAGTGGCTGAAGAGATGGCCTGGACCTGCGCGTTGTGAACGGCCCGGCCCGCGACGGGCAGAAAAGCCGCATGGAAGGCGGATGGCGGCCTTTGGGCGAGCATTCGGGGGTCTTGCGCCACTTTCGGAGAGCAAAATAGTGGCAAAATACTGGAGAATTTGGCGATTTTGAGCTCAAATTTTATCACGTTTGTACAAATGTGATAATTTTAAGGCGAAAAATGGCGAAAAATAAGGCGAAAACTGAAAAAATAGTGTATCTATGAATGGGGCAAGCCAAAACGGCCGGGGGAGCCCACGAGCCCCTGCACGTCCGCAATCGGGGCGAAGGCGGCCCGTTCGGAGAGCGGGCCCTGCCGAATGCCTCCATTCACAAAAATTCCATCGAAAATCCGTCCTCGGGCTTCGCGAGAGGCGTTTGCTCGAGGCATTGCAAGGAGATTGCCGTCCTTTCGTCCGATTCCAACGGGCCGCCATATTCCTTGAAGAGCCGAATTTCCTCGCGTTTTGCCATAATCTCACAGGCAAAATCGGCCCCGAACCGTCCAAGGCAGGCGCCAAAATGCGCTCGTCAGGCCCTGCCGCCCCGCCAGTTCCCCTTTTTCCCGCCCTTGCGCGGTTTTATGGTGAAACATTGGGAAATTTGCGGATTTTGCCCCCATGTCGGCCCCATTTTGCAAGGGCCGCTCTCTGGACGGCCCGAGACGCGCTGAAAGGCCGCATGGGAGGCGAAGAGGGGCCTTGGGGGAGCATTCGGGGGGCTTGCGCGGCCGTTTTTAGCGGCATCGGCCGGCGGCAAGCGATGGCGGCGAGGGCGGGGCGGTGCGCTTTAGTCGGGGCGCCGGTCGTCGGAGGGCGGCATCGGGGGCGGCGTCGCGGCATCGGGCTTGCGGATGCGCTGGAGGCGCGGCGCGCGGAAGACGGAGAGGGCGAAGGCGCCAAAGCCGTAGACGCCGCCGAAGAGGAGGATGCTGACGCAGAGGCCCGGCGCTACGGCAAGCAGGAATGCCAGGACGAGCAGCCCGAGCAGAAGGGTCTTGAGGACGGTGACCCGGGTGCGGCGGAGCATCAGATGCCCGAGGAAAAGGGCCAGCAGGACGGGGGTGTGCAGCAGGCCCAGGATGATCAGGAGCAGGAGCGCGATGCCGGCCGGGAAGCCGGGACCCGCCGCCAGCAGGAAGAGCGCGGCAAAGGGCAGGACGAGAAGCAGGAGCAGCCCCAGGAGGATCGACTTGAAGGGGCTCGACTGCATCTGGGTCAGCGTCGTCGCGGCACGAACCGGGAAGAAGCGGATGAACGGTATCCCGAGCAGCAAAAAGGCGATGAAGAAGCCGAAGGCCATGCGGGCGCGATCGAGGAGGACGTCGACGGCGGAACGGGCAGGGGCCTCTTGCGCCTTGGCGACGACGGCCCCGATGGAGGCGTCGGCGGGGATGGAGGGCGCCTTCGGGCCGTTCCAGGCCAGGGTGCCGGCGATGACGGTCCCGGGGGCGACGGAGATTTCGTTGGCGAAGACGCGGACGTCGCCGG
Source organism: Kiritimatiellia bacterium (assembly GCA_045627965.1). Classification (GTDB taxonomy): domain Bacteria; phylum Verrucomicrobiota; class Kiritimatiellia; order CAIQIC01; family Lenti-01; genus RGIG3636. The sequence continues at coordinate 6,139 of JAZQOP010000151.1, forward strand.
CGTAGGTGCCCGCCAGGCGGACGGTGTCGCCAAAAAGGTAGGTCTTGGCGCCGAAGGAGCCGTTGGCGAAGATGGTGCGCGCCGAAAGGGCGGCGTCGCCCTTGACGACGGCGTTGCTGGAAAACTGGATGCCGTTGGCCTGCGCCAGGACGTTGCCCTTGACGGTCCCGTCGAGCTTGATGCCCTGGGCCAGGACGCGCAGGTCCTGGCGGGCCAGGCCGGAAAAGCGGGCCTCGGTGCAGGCGAGGAGCCACAGGTCGCGCGATGCCGTCGCCGCGGAATCGAGCGAATAGGCCACGATGGCGGTTTCTTCTCGATGGGCGACCTTGGAGGAATGCGTCAGGCCGTTGGTCAGGGCAAGCCCGCCCTTGTCCATCAGCCCGGGCTGGAAGACGAGGTCGAAGGCGGCGGCCGGCAGGACGCAGAGCGCGAGCGAAAGGGCGGCGACGGCAAAACGGCGGGACAGGTGAAGCATGCGGGGCTCCTTGGGTCAGCGGCGGGCGGGACGGCCGGCGACCCAGTCGCGGAGCTTCTTGAGCTCCTTGCGCCAGGCGGCGGCATCGGTGCGGAGGTCGAGGAACTGGCCGTAGAGGTCGAGCCACATGGCGCGCCAGTCGGCGAGTTGGAGCATGCGCTCCTGGAAGCGGGAAAGGGCGTCGAGGCTTTCGCCCTTGGGCATCTTCATGCCGCGGAAGGCGAAGAGGTCGGCGTCGGCCTGGAAGGACCAGATGTGCTCCTCGTCGAGCGCCATCGAAAGCTTCGCGGAGGTCAGCTTCTTGCCGGCGAGGAGGCAGGACTTGGCTTCGAGCGAGGTCTCGGGCATGCCTTTGCGGAGGGTTGTGACGTGGGCGCCGTTGCCTTCGTACATGAAGGTGAGGGGGCCTTCGACGAGGAGGCCGAGCTCGCGTCCGTCGGAGAGCGTCAGGGAGCCGTTCTGCGAGTCGGCGGCGAACCAGAGCCACGTCAGGAACTCGCGCCCGGCGGCGGGGGCCATGGCGACGTCGGCCATGTCGGGGGAGAAGGAGAGGCCGGCGAGGTCGCGGGTGTCGATGTCGCGCAGGGACATGGCGAGGGTTTGCGGGTCGGAGGGCTGCGGGGTCATGCCGAGGGTGGCGATGAGGAGGGCGTTGAGGGCGTCGGTCTGCGACTCGGAGGTGGCGCCGGCCCACAGGTAGGTCTCGTCCAGCGAGTGGAGGAAGGGAATGGCCTTCAGCTGGGGCGGCATCGACGGCAGGAGGCGCTCCTGGACGGACTTGCGGATTTCGGCGCGGTCCTTCGCCTTGAGGAAGCTCTTCCCGTCGGCGGCCATGACGGCGAGCTCCTCGAGCCGGCATTCGGCCCGGAGGAGGGCGCTGGGCACCTTGCGCTGGGCGATGCGCATGACCAGGTGGACGTAGCCGCCTTCGATGGCGGATTCCTCGGTGATGCGGGCGTCGAGCAGGTGCCGGCTGGTGACCCAGCCCGTGCTCTGGGACTCGCCGACGCCGTCGAGCGGGGCGGCCGCGCGGGCCGCAAAGCGCGACACCCAGTCCTGCGGAAATTTCCGCGGCAGTTCCATCATTCGAAAGCTTGCGCTACCGGCATCCAGTCCCATGGCTTGCGTTCCTCCTGGCCCGGACGGCGCCTGTCGGGTCGCCGGGCGTGCAAATGTTTCCCTACTAACGGTCTTCGGCGGGCATCCGGCGGACGGGCTGCCCACGGACCAAAATTCCAGGCAAGGAGGCGGGAAATGAAGAAACCGCTGAAACCTGGAATTCTGGGGCGTGGGCCTTCCCGCGCGGGGGGCGGCGGGAAGCGTCGCGCCGGCGCTCAGGTCTTTTCGCGGAAGGTGATGCGGCCCTTGGTGAGGTCGGTCGGGGAGATCTCCAGCGTGACGCGGTCGCCGGTGGTGATCTTGATGAAGTGGCGCCGCATCTTCCCGGAGATGTGGCCGAGGATTTCATGGCCGCTCTCGAGGCGCACGCGATACATCGTGGCCGGCAAGACCTTGACCACGACGCCTGAAACCGTCAGCAAATTGCCCGTGTTCTCTTTAGACATGGTTGTTCGACATCCTTTGTTCTTTACTAAAACGCGCGAAAGCATACGCCTTCGCCGCCCCGACCTCAACCCCAAAAAGGCGGTTTTCGCGGTTTGCACGGGATCGGGCGGGGCGCGGCGCCTGCCGGATGGAAACGGTTTACCTGGGGCGGGGGCGGCGGCTTGCGTTCGGCGGCGGCACGGCGTAGGATTTTCCGCGACTGCAACCCACCCAAGACTAAGAAGAAAGGTGTTTTCCATGCGCATCCATCCATACGCCGCCCTGCGTCCCCGTCCCGACCTGGTTTCGAAGATCGCGGCGCCGCCCTACGACACGCTGGACTCGGAAGAGGCCCGCGCGATGGCGAAGGGCAACCCGATGACGTTCCTGCACATCAACCGCCCCGAGATCGACCTGCCCGCCGGGACGGACCTCTACAGCGACCCGGTCTACGAGACGGCCGCCCGCAACATGAAGGCGTTCCAGGAGAACGGCTGGCTCGTGCGCGAAGACCGGCCCTTGATGTACCTCTACGCGCAGACGATGGGCGACCACGTCCAGACGGGCCTGGTGGCGTGCTGCCACATCGACGACTACGTGAACAACGTGATCAAGAAGCATGAGCTGACGCGCAAGGACAAGGAGGACGACCGCACGCGCCATACGTCCGACATCAACGCGAACATCGGCCCGGTGTTCATCGCCTATCGCGACCGCGAGGACATCGACCGCTTCCTGGAGCCCATCCGCCAGGGCGCCCCGCTCTACGATTTCGTGGACGAGCTGGACGTGCGGCACCAGGTCTGGCCGGTCGAGGACACGGCCGAGGCGGTGCGCCTCTTCGGGCAGGTCCCCGTGGCCTACATCGCCGACGGGCACCACCGGAGCGCTTCGGCGGTGCGCGTCGGCACCGAGCGCCGCGCGGCGAACCCGAAGCATGACGGGAGCGAGGAATACAACTGGTTCCTGTCGGTGATCTTCCCCGCCTCGCAGCTGCGCATCCTGCCCTACAACCGCGCCGTGAAGGACCTGAACGGCCTGGCGCCGGACGAGTTCCTGGCCAAGGTGAAGTCGCTGTTCACCGTGGCCGAGACGACGGTCCAGTCGCCCGCCTCCCCGCGCCACATCTCGATGTACCTGGGCGGCCGCTGGTACGAGCTGAGCTGGCCGGAGGACCCGTCGGCGAACCCCGTGGATGCCCTGGACGTATCGAAGCTCCAGCAGACGCTCCTGGCCCCGGTCCTGGGCATCGACGACCCCCGGACGAACAACCGCATCAAGTTCATCGGCGGGATCCGCGGCCCCCAGGAGCTGGTGAAGCTTGTCGACAAGGACGGCTTTGCCGTGGCGTTCTCGATGTATCCGACGACGCTCGACCAGCTGATGGCGATCGCCGACGCGGGCCAGATCATGCCGCCGAAGTCGACCTGGTTCGAGCCCAAGCTCCGCACGGGCCTGTTCTCCCACGTCCTGGACTAGCCGACGTCCGGCCGTGCCCGAGGGATCCGAGAAACCGTTGCCGGCAGGCGGGGGGGGGCGCCTGCCCGGATGGTTCAGGCGTCCGATGCCGCAGGGGGGCGGCGGACCGGCGACCGACCGCGCGCTGAAGGGCTGCGGCGTCGAGACGGTCTGCCGCGAGGCCCGCTGCCCGAACCGCGGACACTGCTTTTCGCACGGGGCGGCGGCCTTTCTCGTCCTCGGGACGGTCTGCACGCGGAATTGCCGCTACTGCGCCATTTCGCACGGCGACGCCCCCGCGCCGCCCGACCCCTCCGAGCCGGATCGCCTGGCCGAGGCCGCGGAACGGCTCGGCCTGCGGCACGTCGTCGTGACGTCCGTGACCCGCGACGACCTGCCCGACGGCGGGGCCGGGCACTTCGCCGCGGTCCTGGAGGCGTTGCGGCGCCGCCTGCCCGCGGCGACGACCGAGGTGCTCGTCCCGGATTTCCAGGGCGACGCCGCGGCCCTGGCGACGGTCCTGGCGGCACGCCCGACCATCCTGAACCACAACCTGGAGACGACCCGCGGAATGCATCCCGTCGTGCGGCCGCAGGCCGACTACGCCCGGTCGCTCGAGCTGTTGGCCCGCGCCGCGGCGGCGGGGTTCCCTGCGAAGTCGGGCCTGATGCTCGGGCTGGGGGAAGGCGACGCGGACCTGGAGGAGACGCTGCGCGATTTGCGCGCGGCGGGCGTCTCGATGCTGACGCTCGGGCAGTACCTGCCGCCCTCGAAGGCCCACCATCCCCTGGCCCGCTACGTGCCGCCCGAGGCCTTCGACGCCTGGCGCGACCGGGCCTTGGCGATGGGCTTCGCGTCGGTCCACGCCGGCCCGTTCGTCCGCTCGTCCTACCACGCCGGCGACTTCGTCCACCTGGGCGCGCCGGATGGGGGCGCGCCGCGCAATGTTTGATGCGTCAAACATTTTTTCTTGACGATTCCTAGGAAAAACGGCAAAGTTTGACGCGTCAAACATTTTTGGACGGATACGATGAGCGAACCGGGACAGGGATACACGATCGGGCTGGTTGGGAACCCGAACTGCGGAAAGACGACGTTGTTCAACGCCTTGACGGGCTCGCGCCAGACCATCGGAAACTGGCCCGGCGTGACGGTCGAGAAAAAGGAAGGGACGGCCGTCCTGCCGGACGGGACGGCGGCCACGGTGGTCGACCTGCCGGGCATCTATTCGCTCTCGGCGGCCTCGGAGGACGAGGCGGCTTCGCTGCGCTACCTGCTGTCGGGGGAGGCGGACGTCCTGGTGAACGTGCTGGATGCGACGTCCCTGGAACGGAACCTGTATCTGACGCTCCTGCTGTGCGAGCTCGATGTGCCGATGGTCGTCGTCGTGACGATGATGGACATCGCGCGCCAGCGCCACCTGCTCGTGGACCTGGACCACCTGTCGGCCCACCTGGGCGTGCCGGTGGTCGGGATCGACGCCACGAAGCCCCGGGACCTTCCCGCGCTGGCGGCCTTGCTGGCGGACGCCCGGCGGCACCCGGCCCGCGCGACGCTGCGGGTGGGCTATCCGAACGAAATCGAGGACGAGGTGGCCCGCCTGGAGCCCGGGCTCGTGAAGACGGCCGCGTCGCTGAATGCGCCGGTGCGCTGGACGGCGCTGCGCGCGCTGGAGGGCGACCCCGCCGTGGCGCGTGCCATCGAGGCGGCGGGCGAGCTGCGGAGCGGCGCGCTGGCGGGGGCGATCGCACGGGCTTCGGCGGTCCTGCGCGACACGCCGGACGTGGCGATGGCCGACGCCCGCTACGGGACGGTCAGCGGCCTGGTGCGCGACGTGGTGGCCAATACGCAATCGAAGGCCTACATTTCCGAAAAGATCGACAACGTGGTCCTGAACCGTTTCCTGGGGATCCCGTTCTTCCTCCTCGTCATGTATGTCGTCTTTTGGCTGACGGAGTGCTTCGCGGGGGCGTTCATCGACTTCTTCGACATCCTGGGCGGTGCGGTGTTCGTCGAAGGGATGCGGTCCCTCCTGGGGCATCTTTCGGCCCCGGCGTGGCTGGTCGCGCTGCTGGCGGACGGCCTCGGGGCGGGCCTCCAGACGATGGCGACGTTCATCCCCCCGATCGCCTGCATGTTCTTCTGCCTGTCGGTCCTGGAGGACTCGGGCTATATGGCCCGGGCGGCCTTCGTGATGGATCGCTTCATGCGGGCGATCGGCCTGCCGGGCAAGTCGTTCGTCCCGATGCTGGTCGGCTTCGGATGCTCGGTGCCGGCGATCCTGGCGACGCGCACCCTGGAAAGCCGCCGCGACCGCTTCCTGACGATCTTCCTGATCCCGTTCATGTCGTGCGGGGCGAAGCTGCCGGTCTACACGGTCTTCGGCGCGGCGTTCTTCGCGCCGGCGCCGGGACGCGCCGTCTTTGCGCTCTACCTGACGGGCGTCGTGCTTGCCGTCGCCACCGGGCTGCTGCTGAAACGGACGCTTTTCCGCGGGGCGCCGTCGCATTTCATCATGGAGCTTCCGCCCTACCATCTGCCGCGGCCCCGGCACATCCTGCTCCATACCTGGGAACGCCTGAGGGGATTTATCTTCCGCGCCGGGACGGTGATCGTGCCGATGGTCCTCCTGCTCGGGCTCCTGAACGCCATCGGGCGCGATTTTTCGTTTGGCAAGGTGGCTCCGTCGGATTCGATGCTTTCCGCGGCGGGCCGCGCGTTGACGCCGGTCTTCGAGCCGATGGGGGTCGAGCGCGACAACTGGCCGGCGACCGTGGCGATCTTCAGCGGCCTCTTCGCGAAGGAGTCGGTGATCGGCACGATGACGTCGCTCTACGCGCAGGAAGGCGGCGAAAAGGCCGGCGATGCCCCGGCCGCGGCCTCTCCGGAACCGGTCTGGACCGGCGTGAAGCGCGCGTTGGCGACCATCCCGGCGAATTTGGCCGGCCTGGGGCGCTCTCTGGCCAAGCCGCTGGGGGGGGCTGGACGCGAGGACGCGGCGCCGACGGCCGCCGACGGCTCGCTGTTCGGGGCCATGCGGGCCCACTTCGGGCAGGGGCGGCACCAGGTGTTCGCCTACCTCTTGTTCATCCTGCTCTACATGCCTTGCCTGGCGGCGACGGGGACGGCCTGGCGCGAACTCGGACGCTTCTACGCCGCGATTTTCATCGCCTATTTGACCCTCCTGGGCTGGTCGGCGGCCACGCTGTACTACCAGGTGACGGTCGGCCATTCGGCTCTGTGGGGCGGCGTCGCCGTCGGCATCCTGGTCGCAATGTTCGCCGCCTTCTACGCCATCGGCCGCCGCCGGAAAGTGGATCTGGCCCTCTGAGCCCGCCCCCGGTGCCCCCCGGTTGCCCTTTGCCCCGGGCCGGCCTGGGCCGCCTGGCCGGTCTGGATTCCCTGGCCCCATTGCGCAGTTTTGCGGCGAGAGGGCGCGGGTTGGGCGGCGGCCCGGGGGAGGGGGCGGGGACGGGGATTTGGACGGGGGGCGGTTTTGGGCTTTTCTTTTGGGCGGGAAGTGGGAGAATACGCGCGCATTTTTAGAGCAAGGAGAGTTCCCATGACCATGACGTCCGCCGAAATCCGCCAGTCGTTCCTCGATTTCTTCCGGTCGAAGCAGCACGAGATCGTGCCGTCGTCGCCGGTGGTGATCCCGACGGACAAGACGTTGCTGTTCGCGAACGCGGGGATGAACCAGTTCAAGGAAATCTTCCTGGGGGCGCGGAAGTCGGAATGGAAGCGCGTGGCGGACACGCAGAAGTGCATCCGGGTGTCGGGCAAGCACAACGACCTGGAAGAGGTCGGGCGCGATACCTACCACCACACGTTCTTCGAGATGCTGGGGAACTGGTCGTTCGGCGACTACTACAAGCGCGAGGCGATTTCGTGGGCGTGGGAGCTGCTGACGGAGGTCTGGAAGCTGGACAAGCGGCGCCTGTGGGCGACGGTGTTCCGCACGGACGACGAGGCGGCGGCCCTGTGGGCGGAATGCACGGACATCGATCCGACGCACATCCTGCGGTTCGACGAGAAGGACAACTTCTGGGAGATGGGCGAGACGGGGCCGTGCGGGCCGTGCTCCGAGATCCACTACGACTGCACGCCGGATGCGCACGCGACGGCGGACATGGTGAACGCCGGGACGCCGGACGTGATCGAAATCTGGAACCTGGTCTTCATGCAGCACAACCGCAAGTCGGACGGCTCGTTGGACGACCTGCCCGCGAAGTGCGTGGACACGGGGATGGGCTTCGAGCGGGTGGCGTCGATCCTGCAGGGCAAGCACAGCAACTATGACACGGATGTCTTCATGCCGCTGATTTCGGCGGTTTCGGCGCTGTCGGGCCGGGCCTACGACCCCGAAAAGGCGCCCGAGGATGCCGTGGCGATGCGCGTGGTCGCCGACCACCTGCGGACGCTGTCGTTCGCCATCGCGGACGGCGTGATGCCGTCGAACGACGGCCGCGGCTACGTCTTGCGGCGTTTGCTGCGGCGGGCGGCGCGGTTCGGGCGAGGCCTGGGCTTCACGAAGCCATTCCTCTGCGAGCTGTTCCCCGCCCTGGAGAAGCAGATGTCGGGCATCTTCCCCGAGCTGACGGCGCGGCGTGCGGAAATCCTGCGTGCGCTGAAGGCCGAGGAGGATTCGTTCTCGGTGACGCTGGACCGGGGGATCGCGCTGTTCAACGAGGTGGTGGCCGGGCTGACGGCGGCCGGCAAGACGATGTTCCCGGGCGACGAGGCGTTCAAGCTCTACGACACGTACGGGTTCCCGCTCGACCTGACGGTGCTGATGGCCGAGGAAAAGGGCTTCAAGCTGGATGCGCCGGCCTTCGACCGCTTCATGGCGGAGCAGAAGGACCGCGCACGCGCGGCGCGCAAGACGAACGCGGCGGCGGAAAACGACATCGTGTCGGCGTTCGTCGAGCAGGGGCTGAAGTCGACGTTCGTCGGCTACGGGACGCTGGAGGCCGACAGCCAGGTGCTGGCGATTCTGGCGGACGGGGCGCCCGTGGAGAGCATCGAGGCGGGGGCGGAAGCGTCGGTTCTGCTGTCGACGACGCCGTTCTATGCCGAGTCGGGCGGCCAGGTGGGCGACACGGGCGTGCTGACCGCGTCGAACGGGATGCGCTTCGAGGTGAAGGATACGCAGCGGCCGGCGCTGGGCATCGTGCTGCACGTCGGGCGGCTGGCGTCGGGGACCCTGACGAAGGGCGATTTGCTGACGGCGACAGTCGACGCGGACCGCCGCGCGGCCATTCGGCGGCACCACACGGCGACCCACCTGCTGAACGCTGCGCTGAAGAAGGTGCTGGCGACCGATTCGATCAAGCAGGCGGGGTCCTACGTCTCGCCCGAGCGGCTGCGGTTCGACTTCACGTGGTTCGAGGCGATTCCGGCCGAGAAGCTCCGCGAGATCGAGCGCGTGGTGACGCAGTTCATTTGCGAAAACCACGAGGTGAAGACCTACGAAATGGCGTTCCGCGACATTCCGGGGTCGGGCATTGTGGCCGTTTTCGACGAGAAATATGGCGACGTGGTGCGCGTGGTCGACTGCACGGGGGTGTCGCGCGAGCTGTGCGGCGGCACGCATGTGTCGGCGACGGGCGACATCGGGCCGTTCCGCATCGTGGCGGAGACGTCCGTGGCGGCCGGCGTCCGCCGGATTGAGGCGATGACGGGCCTGGCGGCTGCGGGCTACACGGCCGACGAGCACGAGATCCTGGCTGGGCTGGCGTCGACGCTGTCGATCACGCCGGCGGAAGTGCCGGCGCGGCTGACGGCCCTCCAGGAGCAGGTGAAGCGCCTGGAGAAGGAGCTGAAGGCGGCGGCCGAGAAGGCGGCGCTGGAGAAGGGGGCCGCGTTGGCCGAAAAATATGTGGATCTGGGTGGAGTGCCCGTGCTGGTGGAATCGGCCGGTGAACTGGCGGCCGATCCGCTGCGGGCGTTGGTCGATGCGCTGCACGCGACGCACCCGGCCGGCGCGACGCTGCTGGCGGCGACCGATGCCGGCAAGATCACGTTCATCCTGAAGCTGGGCGATGCCGCGCTGGCCAAGGGCCTGCACGCGGGCAAGCTGATCGGACCCGTGGCCAAGGTGGCTGGCGGTGGCGGCGGCGGGAAGCCGGCGCAGGCGCAGGCCGGCGGCCGCGATGCCTCGAAGCTGTCCGAAGCCCTGGCATTTGCCCGCGAAAGCCTCGCCAAGGCCCTGGCACCCTAGCCTTTTTTGGGGAAATAGGGCTTTTCCGGTCGTCGCGGGCCGCTCGGGGAGCGGCCCCGCCCGGATTCGCCTTTTCAGGGGGATGATTCGGCTTTTCATGCGTTTTTTGCATGATTTCCGAACACAAGTCCGTTGACGGGCCCTTTACTTTCGCTTTCGTTGCGGATTCGCAGAATGGTCGAATTTTCGCCTTTTCATGGGGATGATTCGGCTTTTCATGCGTTTTCTTACATGATTTCCGGGGGGCGCACAGG
>JAZQOP010000152.1:0-3171 GCA_045627965.1 Kiritimatiellia bacterium
CGCGGTGCTGGCGCCACGGAATCCAGCCGAAGTGGCGGACGGCATCCGTGATCGCCCAGGCGTCGGCGCGGATGGCCGGCTTGCGGCCGGTCGCGTTGGCGGCCTGGAGGGACAGGCAGAGGATGGCATCCGCCCACTTGCGCTCGACATCGACGAGGTGCGCGCCGGACGGCGTCTTGCGGACGATCTTGGCGCAGGCGTAGAGGCCATCGTGGATGAGGTAGGCGACCGGGTAGGCCCACCGGCCGAGGTCCATCCCGGCCGCCTGGGCCGCCTTCCGGGCGACCTCGGGGATGCTCCCGCCGTCGGAGTCGAACTCCTGGAGCGGCAAAATGTAGGATATGCCGTCATGCTCGTTGACCAGCCGGAGCGGATCGCGCGAATCCACGGCGATCCGCCAGAGCGTGCGGCCCTCGATCGGCGTGGAGGCCCACGTGCCGGCCAGGCGCCAGGCGCCAGGCGCCAGGTCGGCCTTCGCGTATGCGATCAGCTTCTTCAGCGCAGCCTTCGCGGCCTTTTCGGCAATGGGCGTGATGGCGGACAGGTTCATTCCGAGACGCCCTCCGCGCCGGTGGCGACGTCCGCCGGAATTTCGATGGCGACGCCTGGCGCCGCCCGGAGCTCGCGCTCCCGGCCGTCGGCCAGCAGCATGGCGCATCCGCACACGAAGGATGCGGAGAGGACGGCGAAGGAAATGGCGATGAGCTTCTTCATCCTACTTATCGCATGAAATGACGTTGGTCCTGGTCTTCCCATCCTTTGAAACGATGCAGAAATAGAACCGCTTCGACGCCTTGAAGGCCGAGGCATCCCATCCGCCGTAGCCGGTCTCGATGTTCTTCAGGTCGCGGGTGCGGCGGCTGGTGCTGATCCAGTCGAACTTTCCGCCGCGGCCGTCCTCGACGAACAGGCAGGCAAGGCAGGACGCGTCGCTGGCGTTGGCCGCGCCGAGGTCTTCGCATCCGCCTGCCTCCCAGCCGTAGGAGATTCCCTTGCCCGTGACCTTCAGGTTCTTGATCCGCGCCCGGCCGCTGATCTTGGCCTTGCTTCCGCCAAAACCGCCCCAGCAGAATTTCAGCTTGGAGAAGTCGATGGCGTCGGCGGATTCGCTGGCCGCAGACGGCTCCTCGATGACGCCAGGCGCGGCCGCAGGCTCTTCCGCGGCCGCGACCTGGGCGGCCTCGTCCGCAGCAGGCATTTCGGACGGCTCCGTCGTCGCCGCGATCTCGTAGCCGCCGATGCCGGCCAAGGCGACCGCCGCCGCTGCCAGCCAGGCCTTGGCCTTCGTCCAGAACCGATCCAGTTCTTTCGTGAATCCCATGATCTTCCTCCTTCTTACCAGCCCGCCGCCTCTTCGCAAAGGGCGCGCACCTGCTCGTCTGTCACGCCAAAAGCGGATTTCATTGCGTCAACGGCGGCCAGGAAATCTTCGTCCTCGGTGGACAACTCGATGCAAGTCTGCCACCACCACAACGTTCCGGCATCCGCATTCAGCATTTCAACAAAACCATCCAGCAATTCGTGCTCCTGCAAAACCTTGCAGAGGTCACGCTTGGTGAACGTCAACGGCATGGCATGCCTCGCGGCCTCTTCTGCGGATTCCCGTGCCTCCGACTCCGACTCCGTTTCCATCCGCCACCCTGCGGACGTATACTCCGCCACGTCGGCATTGTAAACGACGCCGCCGGGCGAGGGCAACGCACGCGGAAGCGAGGCATGGAGCGTGCCGACCGGGGAAATCCACATCGGCGAGGCGATGGCGGAAACGGCGGCAAGAGCGACGACGGGGAAAAGCATGTTCATTTTCATCGAAGACCTCTATTGAATTGCGGAATAACCTGTTGCTGGATAAAAAGTATTGCCGACAGGGTCACAAAGCCCGACCGTATCGCCGTCGAGCGCCGGAACAAGATAGGCAACCGTCTCGCCTTCAAGGCGTAGGCGGACGGCATATATGCGCGCCATAAGGGGATTATATTGCCGCGCAGAATTGAACAGATACCACTGCCGCGATTGTGCTTGGAACTCGAAAGAGAACTTGAGGCGATTTCCGGAAAGGTCCGCCTTTGCATAGGCAGGATCGACAGCCCATGCGGAAAAGCCGCCGACGCCAAAAGCCTCGTTGTTGACCCATCCAGCCCAGACCGACAGCGAATTGCAAAAGAGCAAGGCTCGACGATTGGAGTTGAGTTCCAGCTCCACGTCGAAATCCACAGCATCGATTGCCATGTTTTGGATTGGGATGGGAGGGACGCCATCTCCTGCCGTGTCGGTCGCACGGAAGTAGATCGCCTTCAATTCCGCCCAGGGCGCCGGGACGTCCGGCTGGTCGTCCCAGCTCTTTTCATGCTGCGCCCCCGGCCGCCGGTGCAAGAAAAAGGACGCCCGAATGTCTGCGCCAAATGCCGCAGTCGCCGCCAAAAGGATGATGGCACACAGGCGAAGCATCTATTCCTCCACGCGAATATCCACGACAGCGAAGTTCGTGCTGGACGGATAGGATTCCAGTTGCATCCAGAACCAACCGGACGACGGAACCTTGTTCGCGTCGAAGCCGACGAGGTTGTTGGTCTGGATGGTGGCGCCGGTCCCGTGCAAATTCAAACGGGCCCACATAAGTGAAAGTGGAGCAGGATTGGATTTTTCAAAAGCAATGGAGCCACCAGCGACGCCGACTTCAAGCTGCTGCGCCCAGAAATTTGAAGTCGAAAAGATATGCGTGGAATATCGGACCCACGGAATCACAAAAGGCGCGACGTCGCAAGTGTCCTCGGGCGGCGCAAGTTCGTTCCAGGCCTCAAGCGGCTCGTTGTTCAGCACAAGTTTCGTCGCGTAGACTTCCGATTCGTCGGCATACATGCCGACATAGACCTTTTCAGCGCCGATGCCGACGCCGACCGAATAAGCCTGGTGACCGAAGTCAAGGTGGTTGGTGGAGGCTTCCCCGAACATGGTCGCCCCTAGTCCATAGAAGTTCGTCGCGCCAGCCTCGACGGCCGCAGCAACGATGGCGTTGGTGTCCACGCCCACAACGCCGCCGCCGGACGAATTGGTGGCGACATAGGCCGCCACCCAGTCGAACGTCGGACGGGCGGCGATGGCGGCGGAGTTGCTTGCCACCTGGCCCGCCGCCGCATCCAGGAAGTCCTGCACGGCGTCCACGATGGGCGG
>JAZQOP010000153.1:0-5398 GCA_045627965.1 Kiritimatiellia bacterium
CGCTCGACCCCGCCCGGCAACTCCACGCTTCCCCGCCACGCCCCCCGGTCCGTCACGGCGGGAACGCCGGGTTCCCTGGCCGCCGTTCCGCCCCGTTGCGCGGAGGACGGGGCGACCGCCTCGTAACCCGCGTGGGCAACCGCCGCCATGCCCAGTCCCGCCGCCAGCCCAATCGAGAGAATCTTTTTCATGTCCTACGTCCTTTCCTGTCAGAGAATTGCACCGTCTTCGGGAAAGAGGAGCGTGAGGATGGGGGGAGGGTCGGCAGTCTGCGGGTCGAGGCCGTTTTCGTATTCGGCGAGGTTGGAAATGCCGTCGCCGTCCGCGTCGGCGGAAGCGTCGTCGGCAAACGGGTCGAGGGCGTGGGCGGCCTCCCAGGCGTCGGGCATGCCGTCGCCGTCGGAGTCGGCCTCTTCGCCTTCGCCTACGGGGGCGACGGGGATGGACCAGCCGAGACCGGCGTTGTCGTCGGTTTCACCGCCTGCGGCGAAGGAGACGACGGTGCAGGCCGTGTTGGTGCGGGAAAGCCAGACGGTGCCGGAATAGCGGCCGTCGGCATCCAAGGAAAGCGTCGCGGTTGCCCCATCGGCAAAATGTGCCGCAATGGACGTGAACTCCAAGCCCGCGAACACCTCCGGCGCGGCGGACAGCGCCAGGATGCCGCCCTGCTGCGGCAACGAAGGCTTCCAGAGCAGCGGGAGTTCTCCGACGGCATTGGAATAGGCGGGGTCGGTGCCCGCCACCCGCTCCATCCAGTTGTCGAAGGGCATGGAGGGCAGGCCGTCGGCGTCGGGGTTCGCGTGGGCGGTCGTTGCGGACGTGCCGGAGAACCAGAACGTTTCCCAGTCGTCGGGGAGGCCGTCGGAATCGGCGTCCGCCGCCGAACCCGCCACCGTCGCGCCTTGCAAAGCTCCGGCGGCAGGGAAGAAGAGCGTGCCGCCCGCGCCGTCGAGGGCGTCGAATGCGTAGAAAATCCGGGAATCGGGCGGCATCGCACCCAGGTTCACGTGCCACCACTCGTTGGTGCCGGCCATCTGCCAGAAGGCGAGCGGCGTACGCTCCCAGATCCAGCCGTTGACGGTGAAATCCGCGTGGGCCGCCACGAGCGACTGCGCAGGAGAGGCGAAGACGTTGAGCCAGAAGTCGTCGTCCGAATCCAGCGCTCCATCCACCGGCCAATGGTAGGCGCCGCCGAAGAACGCCGCCGGGGCGCCCGCGGCGACCGTGAACGCGTAGTTGCTGCCCAAGTTGTTGTCGTAGTGGGTCGTGCCCGCGCCGTCCTCCACGCCGGACAGCCACGTCACCTCCGTCCCGGCGGCCAGACGACCGAGGTCTCCGCGCCACAGGTCGTTGCCGTTGGTCGTGCCCGCCTTGGACAGCGGAATCCCCGCCCACGAGCCGCCCGCAAGATAGAGCGCGAAACCGCTCTGCCCCGCCCCCTGCGGCCAGGTCTGCGTCCAAAGCCGGATGTCCTCCCCCGCCGACAGCGCGTCCGGCGTCTGCTCCGACGCGCCGATCCATTCGATTTCCGCAGGCCCCGCAACGAATGAATAGTTGAGCCCGCCGTTGTTCGCGTAGGTGTGGCCGCCCCAGTCGTCCCAGCCGTGGAAGTAATATCGGACCGGCGTCCCCTCCGCGAGCGCCGTACCGGGATGGAACCGCCAAAGCGAATTCCCGTCCGCGTTGCCCACGTATTCCATCACGTGCGTCGTCCAGCTCCCGTCGACCTGGATGCCGACCTCCGCGTGGAGCCCCCAGTAGTCCTGGTTCATCAAAACCGTGTAGGTCCCGGGATTTGCCCCGTCATGCGTCGCGAAATCCCCGTAGACGCCCATCCACGAGGGAAATCCCCACGCCGCCCCGGCCGCAAGGCAAAGCCCCGCAGCCGCTGACAAAAGGAAGCGGAAAGGAGTTGTCTTCATGGCTTCTTCCTTGGTCGTGGCGCATCCGGAAAACCCAACCCCGCCCGGCACCTGCGGGGGCGCGGCCTCACCGAACTTCGGTCCCTACCATGTAAGAATCCGCCTGGAAAGTCAAGTTCCAAAAAATTGCCCTGGCCCAAATTTTCCTGTCGCGCGGCAAAAAACCGTTTCCAAGGCCTGGAAACCCTCATGTCAAATTTGCGAAGCCGGATGGGGACCGCCCGGAGGCGGACGCCATCCCCTCCCCGCCCGCCGCGCGAAGCACGAATCGCGGGCCGCCACCCCCTCCCCCCGCGCGTCCCCTCATCCCAGATGCAGTTGCAGCGCCGACAGCAGCGCCACCGCCGCCGCATGCGTCCTCAGCGGCGCCGGCCCCAGAGAAAACGGCAAAAAATGCCGGCAGAACAGCCGCTTCAGCTCGCCGTCCGTCCAGCCCGGCTCCGGGCCGATCGCCAGCAGCACCCGCGCCGCCGCCGGCAGCCCCCGCAGCGACTGCAGCAGCGGCAGCGACGCCTCTTCCGTCGGATGCGCCACCAGGCGCGCGGCATACTCCGCCAACGGCAGCGCCCCCAGCGACAACCCCTCCAGCGTCCGCACCTCCGGCACCCGCGTATGGCGTCCCTGCTGCAACCCCGCCCAGACCGCCGCCTCCACCGCCGCGGCCTCCGCCTTGTGGCTCGTCCCGTAGGCCCCCCGCGTCTTGCTCGCCGCGAACAGCCACAGCGTCCCGAACGACAGCGCCGCCAAATCCTCCAGGATCCGCGGCAGCGCCTTCGGCCGCGGCATCGCCAGCAAGATATCCACCCGCGGGCGCGCCTCCGCCGGCCGGTCGAACGCGCACCGAATTCGCCAGCACGCCCCCTCCTCGCCCTCGATGCGCGCCAGCCCCGAAGCCCCGTTCGCCACGCCCGCCCGGAAGGCCTGTCCCTCGCGCACATGCAGCACCTTGAACAGATGCTCCGCCCGCGCATCGCCCTTCGGCAGGCGCGCCACGCGCTCCGCCGCGTCGTATTCCCCGGGATGGAACAGCACCAGGTTCATAGCCCCGCCAACGCCCGGAACGCCGCCCACACCGCCTCCGGCCCCAGCTTCTCCAGGCGTCCGTCCGGCGCCGCCAGCACCTTCGCCGGGGCGCGCGACTTCGGCGCCCACGTCTCCGGGTCCGTCGGTCCGAACAGCGCCAGCGTCGGCACCCCGACCGCCGCCGCCACGTGCGACACGCCGGAATCGTTCCCCAGATACGCCCGCGCCGCCGCCAGCATCGGCGCCAGCTCGGCCAGTTCCAGCCCCTCCAGGCGCTTTGCCCCCGGACGCGCCTGCGCCAGGGCCGCCGAGACCTCGCCATCCGCCTCGCCCAGCGCCCAGGCGACCGTCCCGCCCGCCGCCTCCACGCGGTCCGCCACCGACAAAAATCCGTCCAGCCCCCATCGCTTCGACGCCGCCCCCGCCCCCGGATGCACCACGACGGGCCGGACGCCGTCCCCTGCCACCGCCGCCAGCCGCGCGCGTCCCTGCGCAAGGATCGCCTCGGGGAACGCCAGCACGGGCACGTCGGGCTGGTCGTAGAGCGCCAAGTCCATCAGCGGCTCCAGCAGGAAGCGCGTCGCCGGGGGCCGCTTGATCATCGGCGAGCCCGAGAGCACCTGCCGCGCCCCCGCCAGCAAGAGGTTCGAGCGCACCTGCCCCTCGATGTCGTGCAAGTAGTTGAAGACGATGTCGAAGCTTGGGATCAGCCGCCGCTGCTCGTCCGTGTACTCCGGCACCGGCACGAAAAACCGCGCCATGTCCGCGCGGTCGAGCGACGTCACCTCGTCCGCCAGCCCCGCCATCACCGCCAGCTGCGCCACGTGCGGATACGCCCACAGCGCGATGTGGCATTCCGGCCACCGCGCCCGCAGCGCCTGCAGCACCGGCAGCGTCACGATGAAGTCCCCGATGGCCCCGCCCCGGATGACCAGGAACCGCGGCCGCGCCGTCCGGCCGTCCCCCTTGCCGCCGCCCCCGCAGCCGCATCCGCAATGTCCGTCGTGCATGGCGCGCCCCGGCCTTTCCGGCCCCTAGCCCTGGAACCCCGCCAGCGCGCCGAAGTCCAGCGTCGCGAACAGGTCCTCGTAGGTCTCCGCGCGCCGGATCTGCAGCACCGACCCGTCCGGGCGCAGCAGCAGCTCCGCGTGGCGCAGCTTGCCGTTGTAGTTGTAGCCCATCGCGTGGCCGTGCGCGCCGGTGTCGTGCAGCACCAGCAAATCGCCGTCCTCGATCGGCGGCAGGGAGCGCTGCACCGCGAACTTGTCGCAGTTTTCGCAAAGCGAACCGACGACGTCCACCGGCGTCCCGGCCGCGGGCGCGTCCTCCTTGCCCAGCACCGTCACGTGGTGATACGCCCCGTACATCCCCGGCCGCATCAGGTCCGCCATGCACGCGTCGACCCCCACGTAGCGCCGATAGATGTCCTTGTGGCGGACCGCCCGCGTCACGAGATAGCCATACGGCCCCGTCACGCAGCGCCCGCACTCCGTATGCAGCTCCAGCGGCGCCAGCCCCGCCGGCACCGCCACCGCCTCGTACTGCTCCCGCATCCCCCGCGCCACCGCCCCGTAGTCCAGCGCCGCCTGCCCGGGCCGGTAGGGGATTCCCAGCCCCCCGCCCGTGTTCACGAACGAAATCCGCACCCCCGTCTCCCGGAGCACCTCCGCCGCCAGCTCGAACAGCATCCGGGCCGTCTCCACATGATAGGCCACGTCCAGCTCGTTCGACACCACCATCGTATGCAGCCCGAACCGCTTCGCCCCCAGCGCCGCCGCCTCCCGGAACCCCTCCAGCACCTGCTCCCGCGTCAACCCGTATTTCGACTCCTCCGGCGTCCCGATGATCGCATTCCCCGCCCGCAGCGGCCCCGGATTGTAGCGGAAGCAGATCGTCTCCGGCAGCCGCCCGCCCAGCGCCCGGTGCAGCGGCGCCAGCAGCGACAGGTCGTCCAGGTTGACGATCGCCCCCAGCCGCGCCGCCTCCACGAACTCCTCGTCCGGCGTCTCGTTCGACGTAAACATGATCTTCTCCCCCCGGATCCCCGCCGCCTCGCACAGCTTCAGCTCCGCCAGCGACGAGCAGTCCGCCCCGAACCCCTCCGACGCCAGGACCTTCAGCAAAAACGGATTCGGCGTCGCCTTCACCGCAAAATGCTGCACATAGCCCGGGAACGCCCTCCCGAACGCCTCCCGCATCGCCCGGGCGTTCGCGCGGATCCCCGCCTCGTCATACAGGTGGAACGGCGTCGGATGCCCGGAAGCGATCAACGCCTCCGTCTGGGCCAAACTCAAAGGGAACGGTCGGGGCATGGCATAAACCTTTCAAATGCGTGGATTTTTCAGCGCTCCGAAGCATATTCACCCACCTCCCCGTTGAAAAGAAAAAACGCCGCCCCCCTGCACCTTTTCCGCTCCCCCGCCGCGCCATTTCAGGGCAAAACATTCAAGATT
>JAZQOP010000154.1:0-3892 GCA_045627965.1 Kiritimatiellia bacterium
CCTGCAAGATGATGGCCCGCGCACGGAGGTATTCCCCATGACATCGAACCAGACGACCCAGCTCCTCTTCCTTGGCGGCGGCAACATGGCCACGGCCATCCTTTCCGGACTGCTCTCCAAGGGGCTCTACGCGCCGGCGGACCTCCTTGTCGCCGAGATCCGTCCCGAGCGCCGGGCCGAGCTGGCCGCCGCCTACGCCGTGCCCGTCGCCGCCACGCCCCTCGAAGCCCTGGCCGCCGGCGGCCCGCCCGTCGTCCTGCTCGCGACCAAGCCCCAGCAGGCCCCCGCCCTCCTGCGCGAAATTGCGCCCCGGCTTTCCGCCGGCACCCTCCTGCTGTCCATCTGCGCCGGCATCCCGACCGCCACGCTCGAGGAGCTGACGCCCTGCCGCGCCATCCGCATCATGCCCAACCTGCCGGCGACGGTCCAGGAAGGCGTCTCGGCCCTGGCCAAGGGTGCGCGAGCCACCGACGCCGACCTCCAGGCGGCCCTGCGCATCTTCGGGGCCATCGGCACCGCGCTGGCGCTGCCCGAGGAGCGCCTCGACCTGGTCACGGGGCTTTCCGGCTCCGGCCCCGGCTACGTCTTCGCCTTCATCGAGGCGCTCGAAGCCGCCGGCGTCGAAGGCGGCATTCCCGCCCCCCTGGCCCGGCAGATGGCCATCGGCACCGTCCTGGGCGCCGCCAAGCTGGCCGTCGCCGAGACCGCCCGTCCCGGCGGCGCCTCTCCCGCCGTCCTGCGCCAGCGCGTCTCCTCGCCGGGCGGCACCACGCTCGCGGGGCTTGCCGCCGCCGAGGAAGGCGGCTTTTCCGCCGCCGTCCTGGCCGCCGTCCGCGCCGCCACGAACCGCTCCGCCGAACTCGCCCGCTAGCCATGCCCGCACGCACGCCCTTCCACCTGCGCCTTTGCCGCGCCGCCGCCGCGCTCCTGGGCGCCGCCGCGCTCCTCGCCGTCCTTCCCGCCTGCCGTCCGGCCGCGCCCGCCGGAACCCCCGAAAACCCCTTCCGCCTCACCTACTCCATCTTCTTCCCCTCGATGCACCTCCAGGCCCAGGCCGCCGCCCGGTGGGCCGCCGACATCGAGGAGCGCACCGGGCGCCGCGTCAAGATCGACATCTACGCCTTCGGCTCCCTCACCAAGCCCGAGCAATGCTGGCAGGGGGTCCTGTCGGGCATTTCGGACATCGGCATGTCCTGCTTCTCCTACACCCCGGGGCGCTTTCCCCTCCTCGAAGCCCTCGACCTGCCGCTAGGCTGGCCCGACGGCCTCTCCGCCACGCGCATCGCCACGGAGCTCGCCCGCCGCTACGACCCGGCCGAGACCCGCGGCGCCAAGCTCCTCCTCGTCCACGCGCACGGCCCCGGCATCCTGGCCACCAAGGAGCCCGTCCGCAGGCTCGACGACCTTCGCAACATGCGCATCCGCGGCACGGGCCTTTCCGCGGCCATCGTCTCGCACCTGGGCGCGACGCCCGTCGGCATGCCCCAGTCCGAGACCTACGACGCCCTCCAGAAAGGCGTCGCCGAGGGCACCTTCTGCCCGGTCGAGACCCTCAAGGGGTGGAAGCAGGCCGAGACCATCCGCTACGTCACCGACGCCTCCGCCATCGGCTACACCACCGCCATGTTCGTCGCCTTCAACCGCGACTCCTGGGATCGCCTCCCCGACGACATCCGCCAAACCATCCTCGACGTCACCGACGAATACGTCGACCGCCACGGCCTGGCCTGGAACCAGGCGGACCGCGACGGCTGGGCCTTCGTCCAGGAGCTCCACCGCGAAGTCCTCACCCTCGACCTCGCCGAAGAAGCGCGCTGGCAGGCCGCCCTCGCCCCCATCCTCGAAGACTACGTCGCGCGCGCCGAAGCCCGCGGCCTCCCCGGCCGCGCCTTCCTCGACGACGCCCGCCGCATGATCGCCGAAGCACGCGCCGCACGCGCCGCCGCCGCCCCCGCCCCCCAGGAGACCGCCCCATGACCCGTTGGCTGACCGGACAATCCCCCACCAGCGGCGCCCTCCGCCGCCTCTTGATGGCCCTCGCCCTCCTTGGATGCGCCGCCGTCCTCGCGATGATGCTTGTCACCGTCGCCGACATCGTCGGGCGCCAGTTCGGGTGCCCCGTCAAGGGCGCCTACGACCTCGTCCGCATCCTTGGCGCCGTCGCCATGCTCGGCGCCCTGCCCCTCACCAAGGCCGTCAAGGGGCACATCGCCATCGAGTATTTCTTCCAGAAGATGGCCCGGCCCGGCCGTGCCGCCGTCGACACCCTCCTCCGCCTCCTCCTTCTCGCGCTCTGGGTCGCCCTGGCTGCCGAATTTGCGCGCCAGGGCGAAATCTTCCGCGAGTCCGGCGAGCTCACCGCCACGCTCCACATGCCCATGTTCTGGGTTCTCTGGGTCGCCTCCGCCGCCTCGGCCGCGACCGCGCTTGTCACCCTCTGGCACCTCCTCCATCCCGGCCGTCCCATGCTCCGGCCCCGCGCCTAGCCTTGCCCCCCGAAAATACGCCGAAACCGAATGACCCGCCATAAGACCATTCCCGCCCTCCACCCGAAAGGCTTCCAACCATGACCCCATTGGCCATTGCCCTCGCGGGGCTTGCCCTGCTCCTGCTGCTTCTCCTGGCCTCGATGCCCGTCGGCTTCGCGATGACCATCGTCGGCGTCGCCGGGTTTGCCCTTGTCGTCAACCCCCATGCCGCGCTCGCCATCCTGGCCGCCGACTACTACGACTGCTTCTCCAACTACGGCCTCACCGTCATCCCGCTCTTCGTCCTCATGGGCCAGGTCGCCTTCCACGCCGGCCTTTCCGGACGCCTCTTCGACGCGGCCCACGCCTGGCTTGGGCGCATGCGCGGCGGCCTGGCGGTCTCCACCATCGGGGCCTGCGCCGCCTTCGGGGCCATCTGCGGCTCCGGGCCGGCCACCGCGGCAACGATGGCCGCCGTCGCGCTGCCCGAGATGAAGCGCCACCGCTACCATCCCCCCTTTGCCGCCGGCACCATCGCCGCCGCCGGGTCCATCGGCATGCTCATCCCCCCCTCCGTCGTCTTCATCGTCTACGGCATCATGACCGAGCAATCCATCGGCAAGGTCTTCCTGGCCGGCATCCTGCCCGGCCTGCTCGTCACCGTCCTCTTCGCCGCCACCGCCTACCTCCTCTGCCGGCGGCGCCCCGCCTGGGGCCCCGCCGCCCCCGCGGTCCCGTGGCGCGCCCGCTTCAAGGCCCTGGCCGGCGTCGGGCAGATCCTCCTCCTCTTCGCCCTGGTCATGGGGGGCATGTTCGCCGGCTGGTTCACCCCCACCGAAGCCGCCGCCGTCGGCGCCGCCGGCTCCATCCTCCTGGCCGCCCTGGCGCGCAAGCTCACCTTCAAGATCCTCCTGACGGCCCTGATGGAGACCCTGCGCACCTCCTGCATGGTCATGGTCATCGTCGCCGGCGCCACCGTCTTCGGGCACTTCCTCCAGATCACCGGCCTGCCGACCTCCATCGCCGCCTACCTGGCCGCGCTCCCCCTGCCGCCCGTCGCCATCATGGCGCTCATCCTCCTGTTCTACATCGTCGCCGGCGCCTTCCTCGACGCCCTCGCCCTCGTCCTCCTGACCATCCCGATCTTCTATCCCGTCGTCCTCCGCCTCGGCTTCGACCCCATCTGGTTCGGCGTCATGATCGTCCTGGTCACCCAGATGGGCGTCATCACGCCCCCGGTCGGCGTCAACGTCTACGTCGTCAGCGGGATGGACCGTTCCATTCCCCTGCCCTCCGTCTTCCGCGGCGCCCTCCCCTACCTCTGGGCCCTTCTCCTCGCCACCCTCCTCCTGCTCCTCTTCCCCTCCATCGCCACCTGCCTGCCCGCCGCCGTCCCCTGACCCCAAGCCCCGGAGCCCCGCCAT
>JAZQOP010000155.1:0-3122 GCA_045627965.1 Kiritimatiellia bacterium
GTGAGGGGCCGCTTGTGCAGGATGTCGGGGCGTGGCCTGCCGCGTGGGATGAGTTTGGTCCTTCATGGGACGCCGCCCCGGCGGAGAGAGACCTCGCAACGTGGCTGGTACCGTTCATTTCAGACCGCGCGGGCGCGCTGATGATTCTTCGCGACGCCAACGGCACGGTCCTGTGGAATGGTGCCACGGACTTCGCCAAGGACGAATCGGCCAGCGTGACGCTGACGGGCTCGCTGGTGGATGAGGAAGAATGGCCTTTGTACGAGGCGGCGAGGGAGGAAGTTGAGCGGCGGTACGCCGAGGCGTTCAGCCCCGTATATCCAAGCGGGATGCGCGGGACGAACGGCCCCAACACGAACGGGTTGCGCTTCACGGACATCAGCGTGGACACGAACGGCGATTACCGGCTGGACTTCGCTTGCGAGACGAATGGCGACGTGCAGGTGTTCTGCCGCGCGATGCACTACGAATCGTGGACGAACTTCGGGGTGGTGTGGACAAACGACGAAAACGAAGTCATTACCAACGATGTTGTCAACTGGGCCCAAGTTCCGGGGGAACGGTTCAGCGGAACGTCTGACACTTGGGATTTGCTCGGCGTGGCGACTGTGACCAACGGGATCGGAAGCATCACAGACACGAACCATGTTCCAGAATATGACCGCGTCCGCTTTTACGCAGCGGCGGAGCTCGTGGACATGGACGGGGATGGTCTGACGGACGGAGAGGAATGGCTCATCAGTCACAGCAATCCGGCACAGGGGGACACGGACGGGGACGGATGGGTGGATGGACTGGAAGTTGCGGCAGGTTTCGACCCCTTGGACGAGATGGAACATCCCAAGGTGATGATTCAGGCGGTGATGTATAAACCGACGCTCAACGGGGACACGAACGAATGGGTGGAACTGTATTCCGCAAGCAAGAGGCCAGTGCCATTGGCGGGCGCGCGGCTGGAAATCGGCCGGACGGGAGAATGGGTTTCGGCGGTGGCGTTTACGAACGGAGAAGTCATCGCACCGGGACGGTGTCTGCTGGTGGGTGGCAGTGCCGTCACAAACGTGGACGTGCCAGCCGTGCTTGACATCCCTGATTCCGGACCTCTGGCACCGATGACCGGAGTGCGGCTGGCATGGGGCGCGGGCGCGGCGTTGACCGTGGCAGACGCCGTGATGATCGGGGGCGACGCATCGAATTTCAACGCGGATGGTCTGGACACGACGGGATGGCTGTCGGAGGAAAGTGTGTGGTCGAGTTCCGGCAACATCTTGGAGCGCCGATATGCGGGAGTGGATACGGATCGAAAAGCGGACTGGGGGTGGTGGGGACAACGGCCCGGACGCAACTCTGAAGAGGCTGTCGATTCCGACAACGACGGTCTGTCCGATGGAGAAGAACTGCTGGGCACTGCGAATCCGTGGAACGAACCCACCAACCCGCTTCTGGGCGATACGGACGGCGACGGCTTGACGGATGCAGAGGAGTGTCTTGTGTATGGAACGAATCCACTGACGTGGGCATCGGATGGAGATATTTATCCATGGATGCCAGCAGGAACCGTGGCGACGAACTGGCCGGGGACGGACTCATACGAACTCGCGCACGGCCACGACCCGCTCAATTTCGACGAGAACACCAATGGCATTCCCGACAGCTGGGAATGGGTGCTGGGAACGGAAAACCTGCTTTCTGGTGCCGACTCCGACGGCGATGGAACGAGCGATTTGGACGAAATGCGTCAGAATAGCAACCCAACGGATTCCACGCATTCGACGCCGGAAGATTTTGTCATGGTTTTCCAGACAACACTTGACAACTGGGTCAACGGGGCGCCGGACAACGACATAGGATTAGGCGGCAGGGTCGAGGTGACGTTTTGGGGCGCTACCCCAGGATCATCGATAGGGGTGCAAGTGAGTGAGGGGATGTTCCCAGAGCCATTCACGATGAAATGGGAAGACGCTGATGTGATTTTCGAGCCGAAGGGAAATGTCGCGGTTCAGGGCTTCGCGAGCGCGTATGCGCGCATTCAACCCTATGGACCGCGCCTTTCCTTGTCATATCCCCGCCTAATCGTGCAAGACGCCCGACTGCACCCCGAGAGCGGGGAGAATGCGGGCGGCGAATACGACATCCAGGCATTTACCGCCCGGCTCGTCCCGGATTACGACCGCAACCACGCCATCGATGCGGTCGACCGTGCCGCCGTGGCGGCAGGCACGCCCTTCCGCTGGTGGATCAACGACGACGACGATGACGGCGACATCGCCGATGATGACAGCGACGTGCCCGGACAGAGTTCTCCTGCCAACTGCGACAACGGCCAAGTGGACGGCCGCAGCGACCTGCTGGACTTCTTCCCCGTCTGGCTGGACGTGGAATCGCTCCTTCCGTTCCTTCCCCCGGGCGGCAACACGACCTGGAAACTCCGCCATGCGGACGGTGCGGTCCGAGTGGCATATACGGACCTAGCAGCGGCGAACGCCGGCGATTTCCTGTTTGTGGACTCGGATGCGTATGGCGCAAACGCCGATGAGACGTCTTGTTCGGCCCAGACTGTCGAAATCTCCCCTTCCGGCACAACGTTGCCCCCCGCCTTCCTTTCCAGACTTCCCGAAAACCCATTCCTGGGCGTCTTGCTGGTCGAGGGAACCAGGGACACCGAAGAACCATTGGTCCTTGAAATCGACGGGGCTGACGGCAAACTCTTCGAAACCACCCTCCCGCTCCGCCTTTCCGGCGTGGAAGACTTCTATCGGCGGGTGTGCCTGATTCCCGGACACGTTACAACAAACGTGGCCGCCCCCGCCAACTGGCCGGACGAACTTTGCGGTGCCCGGAACATCGTGTTTGTCCACGGCTTCAACGTGACAAGCAACGAGGCGCGCGGATGGCATTCGGAGATATTCAAGCGGTTTCACCAGAGCGGCTCCGACGCCAAGTTCTGGGGCGTGACGTGGTATGGCGACGAGGGGCTTATCAACGAGCTGCACTACCACGAGGACGTCGTTAACGCCTTCGAGGCGGCCGGTCCTCTCGCCGATGTCCTGCGGACGAACGCGACCGGCCCTCTCGTGCTGATGGCACACAGTCTCGGCAATCTGGTGGTGTCCAGCGCCATC
>JAZQOP010000156.1:0-1952 GCA_045627965.1 Kiritimatiellia bacterium
CCTTCCCCGCCGACCACGTCGACTTCGGCCCCGTCATCGCCGCCAAGACCGCCCTCCTGGCCAAGGCCTGCGCCGCCTTCCGCCAAAAGCTCGCCCGCTCCCGCAAGCTCGCCGACGACTTCGCCGCCTTCTGCGCCGCCAACGCCGCCTGGCTCGACGACTACGCCCTCTTCGCCGCCCTCAAGGACGCCCACGGCGGCGCCCCCTGGACCACCTGGGAGGCCCCCCTCGCCTCCCGCGACCCCGCCGCCCTCGACGGCGCCCGCGCCACCTTCGCCGACGCCATCCGCAACGTCCAGGCCGCACAATACCTCTTCGACCGCCAGTGGCGCGCCCTCCGCGACGCCGCCGCCGCACGCTCCATCCGCATCATCGGCGACATCCCCATCTTCGTCGCCCACGACTCCGCCGACGTCTGGGCCAACCCCGCCCTCTTCTTCCTCAACCCCGACGGCACCCCCTCCGTCGTCGCAGGCGTCCCCCCCGACTACTTCTCCGCCACCGGCCAGCTCTGGGGCAACCCCCTCTACAACTGGCCTGCTCACCGCGAAACCGCCTACGCCTGGTGGGTCGCACGGCTCCGCCGCACCTTCTCCCTCGTCGACATCGTCCGCATCGACCACTTCCGCGGCTTCGAGGCCTACTGGGAAATCCCCGGCGGCGAACCCACCGCCATCAACGGCCGCTGGGTCAAGGGCCCCGACGCCCACCTCTTCGACGCCCTCCGCGACGCCCTCGGCGACCTCCCCATCATCGCCGAGGACCTCGGCCTCATCACCCCCGAAGTCGTCGCCCTCCGCGAACACTGCGGCTTCCCCGGCATGCGCATCCTCCAGTTCGCCTTCGGCAGCGACGACCGCGCCGCCGAGTTCCGCCCCGAATCCTACCCCGCCAACTGCGTCGTCTACACCGGCACGCACGACAACGACACCACCGTCGGCTGGTTCCACGCACAGGCCGGCGCCGGCTCCACCCGCTCCCAGGACGAAATCGACGCCGAACGCCGCATGATCCTCGGATACCTCGGCACCGACGGCTCCCGCATCGCCTGGGACCTCATCGAGCTCGGCGCCCGCTCCAACGCCGCCACCTTCGTCGCCCCGCTCCAGGACATCCTCGAGCTCGGCTCCGACGCCCGCATGAACGTCCCCGGGCGCGCCGCCGGCAACTGGCAGTGGCGCTTCGCCTGGAACCAGCTCTCCGACGACGCGCGCGCACGCCTCGCCCACGTCACCCGCTCCACCGGACGCCTCGCCTAAAACACCTTTCCATTCATTGGAAAACCTGCCCAAACAGGTTTCCATTGCATGGAAAAGCGGCTCTTCGCGATTTATAGTGGCTGAAGAGATGGCCTGGACCTGCGCGTTGTGAACGGCCCGCAACGGGCAGAAAAGCCGCATGGAAGGCAGATGGCGGCCTTCGGGCGAGAATTTGACGGCCTCTCGTGGCCGCAATCGGGGCCGAAGGCGGCCCGCTCGGAGATCGTGCCCTGCCGAATGGGGCTTTGAGGTGGTGAAAAATCGGCGATCTTGCGAATCCGCAACGGGAGCGAACGGAAAAGCCGTCGACCGGGCTTGGGTTCGGAAATCATGCGAGGGAACGCATGAAAATCCGAATCATCCCCCCGAAAAGGCGAATCCGGCAGGGGCCGAGCTCCGGGCGGCCCGCGACGGGCTGAAAAGCCGCATGGAAAGCGCATGGCGGCCTTCGGGCGAGAATTTGACGGCCTCGCGTGGCCGCAATCGGGGTCGAAGGCGGCCCGCGACGGGCTGAAAAGCCGCATGGAAGGCGAATGGCGGCCTTGGGCGAGAATTCGGGGGTCTTGCGCCACTTTCGGAGAGCAAAATAGTGGCAAAACACTGGAGAATTTGGCGATTTTGAGCTCAAATTTTATCACGTTTGTACAAATGTGATAATTTTAAGGCGAAAAATGGCGAAAAATAAGGCGAAAA
>JAZQOP010000157.1:0-5690 GCA_045627965.1 Kiritimatiellia bacterium
GGCTCACAGAACGACATGGCTACGATCCGACTTAACCCCGCCCAAAAACACGCTTCCATTCCCTGGAAAAACACCCAAAACACGTTTCCATTCCTTGGAAAACCGCCCGAAACACGCTTCCATTCAATGGAAACCTGTTCCGCCCCCGCGCCCTGCCCGCCCTTCCCCCCGTTTGTCCCGGCGCCTCATTTTTCCACGGGGACGACGATGCCGCGCAGGAGGACGCGCTGGCAGGCGAGGAAGACGGCGAGCGTCGGGATGGCGGCCAGGATGAGGGAGGCCTGGACGACGCCGGGCCCGCTGCGCTGCTGGAGCTGGTAGAGCCAGACCATCAAGGTCCACATCTTCGGCGACTGGCAGATGAGCAGGGCATACATGAAGTTGGCGTAGGCGAGCGTGAAGGCCTGGAGGGCGATGACCGAGAGGATCGGCGTCGAGAGGCGCATGGTCAGGTGCCAGAAGAGCGTCCATTCCCCCGCCCCGTCGAGCTGGGCGGATTCGTAGAGCTCCTGCGGCAGGGAGTCGAAAAAGCCCTTGAGCAGGAAGATCGAGTAGCCGCTGGCCATGCCGGGCAGGAGGAGCGCGGCAAAGGTGTTCAGGAGGCCGAGCTCGCGCAGGAGGACGAAGACGGGGATTTGCGTGACCATGTGCGGGAAGGCCATCGTGAGCATCAGGAAGAAGAGGATCTGGGAGGTGGCCCGGAGCTTGGCGCGGGAGAGCGCGTAGGCGGCGAGCGGGTTGACCAGGAGCGCCAGCAGGACGGCCAGGGTGCAGTAGACGACCGTGTTCCAGATGCCGCGGCCGTGGAAGAGGATGTAGTCCAGCACGGTCCGGTAGTTGCGCCAGAGGAACTCCGAGCGGATGTCGGCCTTGCATTCGCGGAAGAGCTGCGCGTGGTAGGCCAGCTGCGGCATCGGCACCCAGGCGGCGTCCGGCGGCACGCGGCCGGTTTCGCGCAGCCAGGCGTTCCAGAGGTGGTCGGGCGTGCGCAGCGCCCCCGAGGCCTCGCGCCAGCGGGCCGACAGCGCCTTGCCGGCAAAGCGCGCCCAGGCCTGGGCGAAGGCCTCGGGGACCGCCCCCCCCGTCCACTCGGCCGCGGCACCGAAGGGGATGTCCGCCCACCCCTCAAAGGACGTGCCAAGCGAACGGTTGACCTCGTCGAGGGCGGGGCCGTGGCGCGGCTTGAGGTAGAGGCGGTGGAAGTAGCCCTCGGCGCAGGCGACGGCCTTCGTCCAGGCGGGGGCCTCGCCCGCCGTGTAGTCGCGCAGGGCCAGGACGATCGGCGTCTCGGGGACGTCCGAATGCGGGTAGAGGGTCGCCAGGGGCTGGGCAAAGACGTCGTACCAGGCCCCGAAATCGGTGCCGAGGGCCACGTTCAGGGCGTCGAGCGACGGATGGCGGCGCTTCAGGAATGCCCGGAACCCCCGCAGCGCCACCGGAAACGCGCCGGCCTGCGGCGCCCAGTAGTGCCCCTGCAGGAAGGCGGCCTTCGGAAGGCGCCCCGAGGCCAGGAACGCACGCCAGTCCTCGACGTAGGCCTCGCCGGGAAGCGTCCCGGGCGCGGGAAGGCGGGCGTCCTCGAAGGTCGTCCAGGAGGTGTCCAGCGCGACATTCATGCCGTCGACGGACTCGTTGAAGAGCGCTTCCAGGTGCTTTTGCCAGAGGACGCCGTCGTCGAGCAGGAACGACGGGACAAGGCGCGCCTCGCGCTGGTCGGCGACCGATTTCGTGCTGCCCGCCAGCACGAGCCCCAGCGGGACGACCATGCAGGCCGCGCCCGCCAGCAGGGCCGCATAGATGCAGGCGACCAGCAGCCGGCCGCGCCAGGAACGCCGGTTGATGGGGCTCAGGATGCCCATGCCGCCCCGTCCTTCCGGCAGGTCTGCCCATGGTTCAAGCCATCGTTCGCGCGTTTCATCTCGTCGGTCCAGTCCATCGGGAACAAATGTCCACCGCCCGGCGATGGCCACCTCCATTCCACGCCGGAAAATCTATATCGCCGCCCCGCCCGAAAACAAGCCAAAACGCCGCCGGGCCGCCCCATGCGCGGGCGCGCACGAAAAGGTTTGCAAAGGGCGGCCCGGAACGGGTAGGATTGTGGAACGGGCCGCCATGTCGGCCCCGGAACCGAACAAAGCGAGGTTGCAGATGAAACGCACAGCTCTTTTGATCCTGGCCATCGGATGGGCGGCCGCCGCCGCCCGGGCGGAGGTCGTCCCCGCGGACCTGGCCCGGGACGTGGCGCACGACGCCGTCGCCCGCGCCTTCGCGGACTGCCCCTGGGACTGCCTCGGGCAGGTGACGGCCGCCGGCGCCGACGGTTCGCCGGCCGCCTACGTGTTCATCTTCGGCGCGGAGGGCGGCGCGTGCCGGGACCTCGCCGGCGTCCAGGCCGCCCTCGCGGCCGGCGCCGAGGCGAACGACGGCGAATCGGAGCTGTCGCTGCAGACGGCGGTCGTCGTCACCGGCGCCAACGACACCGACGAGCTCGTCCTGCGCAAGATGCGCGGCCTCCCCGCCTGGCTCGTCGCCCTCTGGGCGGCGCCGGACGGCTCCAGCCTGGCCATGATGGGCGCGAACGACTTCCGCGTCGTCGAAAAGGCCCCCCCCCAGGCCCGCGGCGCCCGCAGCCCGGCCTGGTCGGCCCTGCAGGCCGAGCACGCCGCCCGCGAACAGCGCGAAGAGGCCCGCAAGGCCGGCTGGAGCGACCGCCTGAAGGCCGCCGAGGCCGAGGCCCGGTCCGAGGCCGAGGCGGCCCGCAAGGGCGCCTGGGCGGCCCTCGGCGCGGCCCAGCGGAACGGAGGTGCGGAATGAACCGCCTGGCCATCTGGATCCTGGCAGGGGGGCTCCTGGCGGGCACGGCGGCGTCCGCGGCCACGCCCGACCTCGTCATCAGCTCGATCACGCTTTCCTCGACGACGGCCTATCCCGGCGACAAGATCAGCATCGACTCGGCGACCAAGAACATCGGCGGCGACACGGGCTGGTGGACCTGGTGCGACGTCTACTACTACTTCGGGCCCGCCTCCAACAAGTACGCGAACAACTTCGCGACGGGCTGGACGCCGAACGCCAACGAGCCCAACGGCATCTCGACCGACGAGGAGGAGGAAGACTCGACCAGCTTCACCATCCCCGCCGGGACGCCCCCGGGGACCTACTACATCACCTGCGTCGCGGACGGCGGGAACGACATCGCGGAAAGCAACGAGGGCAACAACGCCAAGTCCGTGGCCATCACGGTCAAGGGCATCCCCGTCCTCTCGGATGCCCGCTGGCTGGACCCGCGCTACGTCAACGACGGCGACACGGCCGTGATGACCGGAAGCTGCCAGTACATCCCCGTCGGCGCCACCCTCTCGATCACCATCTACGAGGACGACGGCGGCCTCGGCGACGACACGGTCACGACCCTCACGACCCCCGTCGCCTACTCCGCCGACCAGGGCTACTACTTCGCCTGCCGCTGGACGGCC
Organism: Kiritimatiellia bacterium; assembly: GCA_045627965.1. Lineage (GTDB taxonomy): Bacteria > Verrucomicrobiota > Kiritimatiellia > CAIQIC01 > Lenti-01 > RGIG3636. Next base: position 3,477 of record JAZQOP010000157.1, read on the forward strand.
ACCTGCGAGGACGGCGACCAGGCCGGCGACCCCGAATTCTACTTCACCGTCTCCTACACCTACGCCGGGGGGACCGTCTCCTGCACCAGCGGCAAGAACGGCGGCGAGGAGCTCCACGTCACCGATGCCCGCATGACCCCCTCCTGTTCCGCCCGCGTCAACGACTTCTACTACGACCCTTCGGACGTCGCCGCCGGCCCCGCCACCCAGCGGGCCGCCCTGACGGACGACCGCATCCCCATCATCCTCATCCACGGCCAGAGCGGCGACGCCAAGCCCTGCACCCTGAACTACTGGTACGGCTGGGTCAACAGCGACACCAACTACCCCCTCGGCTACTTCAACCAGTCGCCGATGGCCTCCCGCTTCCGGGTCTACCGCTACGTCTACGACTCGCAGGACTACATCAGCACCAACGGCGTCCGGCTCGCCAACTTCGTCAACGCCTGGTACGACGCCCACCCCGAGTTCGCCGAGCGCCAGGTCGTCCTGATGGCCCACAGCATGGGCGGCCTCGTCTCGCGCTACGCCATGAACGTCAACACCGCCTTCGCCGCTCGCGTCCACCGGCTCGTCACCCTCGGCTCGCCCCACCTCGGCGCCCAGGGCGCCAACCCGACCTGGATCAAGTATTCGGGCCCCGACGACAACAGCTGGTTCGTCTCCAGCATCTACAACACCTTCGGCCTCCACAACAACACGGCCGGATGCTTCGACCTGGCCTGGTACGCCACCAACGAAATCCCCCCCGAGGCCCTCACGGAATCCGCCATCCAGGCGATGGGCGACGGCTACAACCTCGACCTCATGCGCAAGAGCCTCCGCGACCCCTTCTGCGGCTGGGCGCCCATGCGCTCCGCCGCCGCCGACGCCAAGTGCGTCCTCTTCGGCGGCTCCTCGACCAACCAGATCTCCGGCATGCGCTCCTCGTGGAACGACGACGCGGCCTCGGAGGTCAGCACCGACCACCTCGGCCTCTGGGTCGCCACGAAGATCTACCGCTCGATGAGCTACGCCAACGGCGCCGGCGTCGGCGACAACGACGGCCTCGTCCCCCTCATCAGCGCCCTGATGAGCGACGACAACACCCACCTCGGCGCCGACAAGATCAACCTGAACAACTTCGACGGCCAGCAGGTCGACCACGCCTCCTACCTCGACGTCGCCGTGACGATGGACGACGTCCGCAACCGCCTAATGACCATGGTCCGCGGCTACTGCCAGCCCGCCGCCGCCGCCGAGGCCGGGGCCCGCTGGCGCCTGGTCGACGCCTCCGCCTCCGCGCCCGGCCCCTGGCAAAAGCCCGGCGCCATGCTCCCGGCCCTCACGCCCGGCAAGGCCTACACGGTCGAGTTCAAGCCGCTCGACGGCTGGACCACGCCCGCCGCGCGCACCGTCACCGCCAAGTCGGCCGTCGTCATGGCCACCACCGGGACCTATGTCCAGGACGCCCCCGCCGCCACAAACGCGCCCCCCACCGCCATCCGCCTCTCCGCCGCCGAAATCGCCGAAAACGCCCCCGCCGGCACCCTCGTCGGCACGCTTTCGGCCGTCGACGCGGACGCCGGCGACACCCACTCCTTCGCCCTGGTCGCCGGCGACGGCGACGACGACAACGCCCTCTTCGCCATCAACGGCCCCTCGCTGCGGACGGCCGCCGCCTTCGACTACGAGGAGGCCTCCGTCCGCTACGTCCGCATCCGCGCCACCGACGCCCAAGGCGCCGCCGTCGAGGAGGCCTTCGCCATCTCGATCCTCGACCTCCCCGACGACCCGCCCGGGACCCTCACGGGCGACAGCTGGCTCCCCCTGCGCTGGGACGCCGTCCCAGGCGCCACCGCCTACCGCGTCGACGTCTCCGCATGCGAAGGCGCCGAGCTCCACGCCGTGCCCGCCGCCCCGCTCGGCACCAACGACTTCCTCGCCGGCCAGGAATGGCGCTACGACACCCCCGGCATCCCGACCGCCCCCTACGGCGCCGTCGGCAAGGCCCCCTGCTACTTCGTCTACACCGGCGGCGACCCCGACGTCTCCGCACACTTCCTGGTCGGCACCAACGGCATCGCCCTCCAGAGCGCCCCCATCGACGTCCGCGGGGCGTCCTCCGTCGCCGTCTCCTTCACCCACGGCGCCTGGAACACCGGCGGCGCGACCTCCCGCGCCCGCGTCGAGACCCGCTACCGCCTCGACGGCGGCGACCCCGCCCGCCTCCCC
>JAZQOP010000158.1:0-10918 GCA_045627965.1 Kiritimatiellia bacterium
GACGTCGAGGAGCCCCACGTCTACGTCGACTTCGGCGACCCCGCCATCGCCGGCGCCGTCGCCGCCGGGACCCCGGACTTCGTTTCCGTCGCCCCGGCCGGCACCCTCGCCGGAACCCTCTCCGCCATCGACGACGACCCCGGCGACTCCCTGGCCTTCGCCCTCGTCGACGGCCCCGGCGACGACGACAACGACTACTTCGCCATCGACGGCGCCGCCCTCCGCTCGGCCGTCGCCTTCGACTACGAAATGGCCACCTCACGGACCGTCCGCGTCCGCGCCACCGACTCCGCCGGCGCCTTCTGCGAAGCCTCCTTCGCCGTCGCGATCCTCGACGTCGAGGAGCCCCACGTCTACGTCGACTTCGACGACCCCGCCATCGCCGGCGCCGTCGCCGCCGGAACCCCGGACTTCGTTTCCGTCGCCCCGGCCGCCGTCGCCGCCGCCGGCAACACCGCCTTCGACCTCGCCTGGGAATCCGTCGGCGCGCCCGCCTACGACCTCTACGCCTCCACCAACCTTTCCCAAGGCTTCTACTTCCTCCGCCGCGTCTACTCCAACACCTGGACCGACCCCGACGTCGAATCCGACGCCAAGTTCTGGTTCGTCCTCCCCGTCGACGCCCCCTGACCGCCCCCCGGGGGCCCCTCCCGTCCTCGTAGCGCATCCCGGACGCCCCGTTCGCGATGCCGCCCGAGGCGATGCAAGCCCCCTTTTGCCGCGGCTCGCCCTCAGTCCACCCACCGTGCCCGGGCGGAAAGCCTCAGAAATCGCAGATACGCGAGACGCCCATTCTCGTCAAGGTCGTAAGTGCCGTCGTGGATGCCGCGCTCCAGCCAAAACGACGGAGGACGGCCATCCTCGCCCCTTTCGCGGACCGGCAATCCGGACAGGAACTTCGACAGGATGCCGACGGCCTCCGAGACCGTCGGGACCTCGCCATCCGCACCGCGCTCGTAAAGGGCGACATTGTCAAAGAGCCCAAGCTCTTTCACCGGGACGCCGAGAAGGCAGACATCCAGCAATTCCCTGCCCCGGAAAACGGCAAAGCCCGTCGCATCGGCCGGGAACCCGGGCAACGACACCGTCCTGCGGTTCCGGACATCCTCCTTCGAATTCCAGCTCAGGCGGATCCTGCCTTTCACGGACCACCACTGATCTTCCGGGACGGCCCGCCCGTTCGGTTCCCGGACCTTTAACGGGAGGACGGACAACCCTTCGCAAGCGATCCACCCGCCGACCGGATCAAACCGCATGGCCTTGCGGACCTGCTCGCAGTAGGCTCGCCGCTTGGCGACCGCCTCGTCCGTCAGGCGGAGTTCTTCCGCCGTGGCGGCTGCCTCGACGAGGGCCATCAGGAACGCGACCTCCGGGCACCCGGTCGCAGGCCGCACCAGCCTCCTGATCGTTCCGATCTCCGCCTTGACCGTCGCAACCGAAAATTCCCCCATGCGCAGCGCAAGCGCTCGAAGCATTTCGAAATACAGCCGATCGCGCTCTTCCAGGCCGGCACCCCAGTCCAAAGCGCAGTCCACCGGATTCTCAAACGCCAAATCCATCCGCACAGGAAGCGACCTGCCCTCGCGCTCCACCTCTTCGACATGCCCGGACAGCACCAACCCGTGCCGCGACACCATTGCCGCGAGCCACTCCGCGTCGGAACGCCGGATATGCCCAATGGACCGCCCCCGAGTCCCGCTCTCCACGCGGATCGCAGGCGCTTTCGATGCCTCTCCGCCTTCGAGGGCAAAAAAGAGCTTCTCGCCCTCCAGGACCTCCGTCGCCTGCCCGTAGCGTCCGATGATGCGGCTATGGATCACGAGCGGGTGCTTGCCCATCCGCGTGTCCGCCATCTTCTCTGCGACTTCCCGCTCTTCGCGCCACGTCACGCCGTTTACGCCCGCCAAATCGAGCTTGCCTTCCGTCGAGAACTCGCGCCCGAAAATCTCCATCAGGTCGGAGCGCGCCAGGACCCGCGGCCGGCCATCTGCCGGCATCCGCGCCAACCCGGCAAAATCTTCCTCGCCGAACCGTCTTTTTTCCTTCAGGCGGTCCCAGACGTAGCGGCAACGCGGATCGATCTCGAGAAGATGATTCACGGCCAGGGCAAAATGCGTCCTGGCCGCAACGGAGTTCCACGGGTCCTTCCGCGCCACGCCGGACCCCCGCATCCGCCACAGCATCAATAGCGCCCAATACTCGAACTTCCCCCGTTCGAACTCGAACTCGTACACCGTGCCTCCGCAATCAACGGCCAATGAAACCCGGGTGGCGGTCATGACCATCCGTTGCGGCCCGAATCCTCCGCAATGCACATCTCCGCAGTCGCAAGTGAACAGCGGCGGATCGGATTGCGCATCCTCGTCCCACCGCCGCGGGCCGCAATCGGTGAAATCAAGCCCGCCCTTGGCCAATCCGTAGATCAGCGAGGAAACGATGAAAGGCCATCGATGTTCTCCGACGCCGAACGTGAACCCCCGTCCATGTCGCCCCCCCTTCTCCGTCCAGCGTTCAAACGGATTCACAGTGACGGCGATCCGCTCGACGACCTTCGGCGGCCCGGCCGGCCCGGGCGATTCCGCCCCTCCCCTGGCGGACCTGCTTTCCCGCTCGACCGCCAGCCGGTCCGGATCGCGGCAAGGAGGGATGGCCCCGCCGGAATTGAGACTTTGCCGTGCGACGAGGATCAGGGCGACGGCGTGCTTGCACCGCCCCCTCACCGGACACGTACAAGCCGACTCCAGCTCGCCGGACGGATCGAGATAGACGTTGGTCTTGTACTCCGACGTCCCCGCGACCCGGCCGCCGATGAAGTCGCCGCAGTCGACCGCTTCACGCACGTGCGCCAGGCAACCCGTCCCGCGATCGACCGTTCCCGGATCCGTCCATCTGTCCAGCATCCCGCGATCTGCGGACTTGATCTTCTCTGCAAGCGAGGCATTCATCGCCAACATCCTTTCACCAGACCGGCACACAGCCCTTGTGCGGGCCCGCATCCATTCCGCCCCGCGGCCCGTCGCAAGGCGGCCAAAGCTTCAAACGCAGCTGCAATTCCTTAAGCACCGGCCGACACCTCGATTCCGCCCTCCGCTCCGCCAGGACGTCCATGCCCGAATGGGCTGCCGCCAGGGCTGGCCGCCGCAAGCCGGCCCCCGCCGACCTCAAAGGCCAAACATCGGCGGGCACCGCCACGAAACGGCTGCGAACGGAGGCAGGCAAGATGGGCGAAGCGCAAGAAGGGCTCATTTCGTCCGGCATCCTACCATACCGGCACCTCTGTTCAAAGGAAACCTGGGCATGAAAAACGCGAAAGGCGGGAGGAAATTTTCCCGGCTTGACAGAGATAGTCCAATTCCGTATTATCCCGACTCGAACTATGAAACCGACTTCTTCCCCCCGTACCACGTCCGCCGCGTCCGGCGGGCCTCCGCGCCAGAGCATGCTGCCGTTCCTGCGGCGGATCGTGACCGGCTACGGCCGGCGCATGCAGTCGTGGGGGCTGCCGCTGCATGCCGCGTCGACGCTTGTCGGCATCGACTACGACCCCGATGGGGCCGAGCCGGCGCACCTGGCCGACGTCGCATGCGTCCCGAGGCAGACGATGACGAGCATCCTCGACACGTTGGAGCAGCGCGGGCTGGTCGTGCGCGAGACGCATCCGGCCGACCGGCGGCGCAAGATCATCCGCATCACGCCGGCCGGGCGGAAGCTCGCCCGGGCGATCCGCGACGACATCCTGGCGACGGAGGCGTTTGCGATGAACGTCGCGTCGCCGGGGCAGCTGCCGATCATCCGCGACCTTCTCAGCCGCTACACCGACGCGCTTGAAGCCTACAACCGAACCGATCCGCCCACCCCCGTCCAAGGGAGCCGCCCATGAACATCCGCCGTCCCGTTTCCGCCGTCGTCGCGGTCGTCCTGACGCTTGCCGCCGCCGGATGCGGCACGTTCGACCCGCAGCGCGCGCGCCGCGACCAGGTCGACGCCTTCCGCGCCGACCTGGCCGCCAAGGCCGAGGCGCTGCTGGCCGAGCCGCTGTCGCTCGACGCGTGCGTCCGGATCGCCATGACCAACTCCTACGCCGCGCGCAAGGCGGACCTCGACCAGGAGCTGGCGCGCCTGGGGCGTAACGCGAGCTTCTCGGCGTTCCTGCCGCAGGTGTCCGTCGCCAGCGGCTACACATCGCGCGACTACGCGAACGTGATGGGCGCGACCAGCGCGGGGGACTACGTCACGGGGCCGAAGCGCGACTCGTCCACGACGCTCAGCGCGGGGCTGCCCGTGTTCATGCCGTCCACCTGGTTCCTCTACGCGGCGGCGCGCCACGGATACGCCGCCGCCGCCGTCGCCGCCCACTACGTCCGCCAGAGCCTCGTGCTGCAGGTCACCTCGCAATACTGCGACATCCTCGTCCAGCAGGACACGATTGCCGCCCTGCGCGCCCAGCTCGACGCGGCCGAAAACCTCTCCGAGCGCCTTTCCGGGCTTGCCGGCGAAGGCTTCGCGGCCGACTGGGAGCGCGGCCAGGCCGACCTGCAGGCCGCGTCGCGCCGCACCGAGCTGGCCCATGCCGAACGCCAGCTCGCCCTGCTCCGCGCCCAGCTCCTGCAGACGCTCGGGCTGCCGCCCGACGCGGAGATCCGGCTGTCCGGCGACCTGGGGCCGCTCGACCTGCCCGAGGCCTCCACCGCCGACCGCGTCCTCCAGGCGCTGGCCACGCATCCGCAGCTGTCGATCGCCGACCGCCAGGTCGTCATGAAGGAGCACGCCGTCCGGCAGGCGTTCTGCGACTTCCTCCCGACCCTGTCCATCAGCGCCACGCACGTCTGGGGCGGCGAGGACCTCGCGCTGGAGGCGGTCGGCTGGCAGACGGGCTTTTCGGGGGCGTGGGCGCTGTTCAAGGGGTTTGCGAATGTCGAAAAATACAAGTCGGCCAAGGTCGAGCGCACGCAGAGCGAGCTGGAGCGGGAGAACACCTTCCTGTCCGTCATCGTGGGCGTGATTTCGGCCGAGAATGCGCTGCGGGACGCCACCGAGTCGCTCGTCCTGCGCCAGCAGGCCTACGACGTCCTCGCGGCCAAATACGCCGACCGCGCGGCGCGCGCCGACGAGGGGCTCCTGCCGCTCTCCGACGCCCTTGACGCGCGGGCCGAGATGGACCTTGCGCAGGTCGCGCTGGTCCGCTCGCGCTACCAGGAGCGCATCGCCGCCGCCAACCTCCAGCTGGCCATGGGCGCCACCCTGCTGCCCGACGAGCAGGCCGGCGAATCGGCCGACGGTCAACCGGCCGGCGACGCGGAAGCCGACGCCGTGCCCGAAGGCCAGGCGTCCGAGGCGCCCGCGCAGCCCGCCGACGGAAGTCCTGCGCCATGACCCGGCAACCTCTCGAGCACCGGGCGGCCCCTGGCCGCGGCCGTCGCCGCGCGACGGCCGGGACGCTTTGCGGCCTGGCGGCGCTGGGCGCGCTCCTGCTGGCCGCCCCGGAGGCGCGCGCCTACGACGCCTATGCCCACCAGGCCGTCGCCGGCATCGCGCTGCGGCACCTCACGCCGGCGGCGCGCGCCGCCGTCGACGAGCTCATCGAGCCCTACGACTTCTACGACTTCAACATCTCCTCCTGGCCCGACTTCATCCGCGGCTCGGCGGAATACGAGGCCAGGTATCCGAACAACCAGGCATGGCACTTCGTCGACTTCGACGCGGCCGCGCCCTATCGCGAGGGCGTCCCCTTCGTCCTGCAGGACCCGGCCCCCGACAACCTCGCCGTCGCCATCCCGCGCGTCCAGCGCATCCTGGCCAATCCGCGCAACAGCCGCGAGCAGCGGTTCGACGCGCTCCGCTTCCTCGTCCACTTCCTCGGCGAGGTCCACCAGCCCTTCCACTGCATCTCCCGCGACAACGACCTGGGCGGCAACAACATCCCTGTGCGCTCCTTCCAGGGCCGCCACGTCCGCATCACCGCGTGGCAGGCGCGCTCCAAGAAGAACGAGCGCCTGTGCCTGCACTCCGTCTGGGACGACGAAATGTTCGAGGAATACCGCCATGGGCGGCAGGTCCACGCGACGGTCCTTTCGCTCGACGCCCGCATCCCGCGGAGGCTGGCGCGCAGCTGGCTTGCCGGGAGCGCGCGCGACTGGGCCATCGAGAGCTACTGGGTCGCCCGCCGCTACGGCTACAGCTATGCCGACGGCACCCCCCTGCCCTCCTACTGGGGCAGCGACGACATCGACCTGACGGCCGAAAACTACATCGACAGCCGCCTGCCCTTCCTGCAGACCCTCCTCCAGAAGGCCGGCATCCGCCTCGCCCACCTCCTCAACCTGTCCCTCGACCCCGGCTACACCGCCGCCAAGTTCCCCCTCCCGGACCCCTTCGAGAACCCGGCCCCGTCCCCGTGGGCCGCCCGGGCCAAAACCGCCGCCGAATCCGCCGGGCCCGCAACCCCGGCCCCCCCTGTCGCACCGTAATCCCGCCAACGAAAGGACCTCCCATGAAACGCATCATCGCCATCGCCTCCGCCGCCGCCCTCCTCGCCCCCCTGGCCTTCGCGCAGGACGACGGCGCGGCCGCCGCCCCGGCCGCCGCCGCCAAGCAGGCCCGCACCCTCTACGTCAAGGCCCGGACCGCGGAGGTCCGCACCTTCGAGCGCCGCCTCTCCGTCCAGGGCAGCCTCGAAGCCAAGAGCTACGCCAACGTCTCGGCGCGCGTCGGCGGCAACCTCGACGAAATCTTCGTCGACGAGGGCGACGCGGTCGTCGCCGGCAAGACCGTCCTCTTCCAGATCGACCCGGCCAAGGCCAAGAACGCGCTGACGATCGCCAAGCAGTCGCTGGCCGTCGCCAAGGCGAACCTGGCCGTCGCCGAGGCGGCCGCCGCCAAGACCAAGGCCGAGGCGCGCAAGGCGTCGCTCGACTTCGAGCGCTACCGGCGCCTGCACGAGGCGGGCAAGGTGACCGACAACGAATTCGAGTCGCGCGACGTCGCGAACGAGCAGGCGAAGGCCGGCATCGAGGTCGCCGACGCGCAGGTCGACCTGGCGCGGAGGCAGGTCGAGTCGGCCGAGGCGAACGTGGCCATCGCGAAGAAGGACCTCGACGACACGAAGATCCTCGCGCCGCTGTCGGGCGTCGTCTCCTCGCGGGCCGCCGAGCCGGGCGAGTTCATCCCGGCGGGGCGCGTCGTCCTGCGCATCGACGATCCGGCGAACCTCGAAGCGGCCGCGTTCCTGCCGGCCCAATACTATTCCGACGTCGTCGCGGGGACCTCGACCTTCCGGCTGGCCGTCGCGGGGCAGGAGATCGGCACCTTCCCCGTCACCTACCGCGCCCCGGTCATCAACCCCACGCTGCGCACGTTCGAGGTCAAGGGGCTGCTGCCCGGCTCCGGCGTCGCGGTCCCCGGCGCCCAGGCGGACATGGCGCTCGTCTTCTCCTCGATGGAGGCCCCTGCGGTCCCCTCCGACGCGATCCTGTGGCGCGGCGGCAAGCCGTCCGTCTTCGTCGCGGCCCCCGATGGCGTCGCGCGCTCCGTCGCGGTCGAGATCGGGCTGGCGAACGACGGCTACACCGCGATCCTGTCGGGACTCGGGACGAGCGACCTGGTCATCTGCGAAGGCCAGACGCAGCTCAACGACGGCGACGCCGTCACGCTGGTCCAGTAGGCGGGTCCCCAGCCCGGCCGAGGCGCCCCGGACGGCCCGGGGCGCCTTTTTTGGACCCTGCTACAGGACCCAGGCGGCCGAGTAGTGGGGCGAGAGCGGGGCGTCGGGGCGGATCTGCGAGGCCAGCCATTCGAAGTCGGCGTCGATGAAGTAGCACTGCTCGCGCAGGGGCTTCGTCCAGTCGGCGCCGGCGGGTTGCGCCGCGAGGGCGGCCATGTAGGCGTCGAAGGCCGCCACGCCCAGGCGCGCATGGAGGGCGCGCACCAGGCGCGAGGCCTGCCAGTAGAACGCCGCGACGGCCTTCGGCGTCGCCGGATAGTCCGTCAGCGCCGTCAGGGCGTCGAGGGGGAAGGCCTCCTCCTCCCAGTCGTCGAGGGGCTTCCGCTGGACGGTCATGTGCAGGGGGCGCGCGTAGGCCTCGGCGGCGCGATAGCCGACGAGCTGGGCCAGGCCCTCGTCCAGCCACAGCGGCAGGGACCGCCCGTGACGCGCGGCCAGGAGGAAATGCGCGCATTCGTGGCCGGCGCGGAAGGCGTCGCGCAAGGGATCGTCGTCGGAGCGGCGCAGGCGGACGGAGGACCCGCGGCTCTCGCCCAGGACGTCGTCGCGGGCCGAGCCGCGCATCGCCTCCAGCCATTCCACGTGCAGGACGCCGGGCGGCGTGCGGCGGGGCCAGGGGAGGATCGACGTCGCCGCGCCGGCGGCCGCGGTCCACACCTGGCGGTCGGACAGCAGGACGAAATCGGGCCAGAACGAGTAGGGCCGGGGGGCCGGCGGCGACGGCAGTCCGAACGTGATGGAAAATTCGTCGAAGCGGCCGGGGGGCGCGTCGGCGGCGCGCACCGGGGCCGGGACGACGGCGGCGGACAGCGCCGCGGCTAGAACGGCCAGAAGAAGACGCATAGAGCGGTGGCTCCGAAGAGGGCGACGTCGACGATCAGCGGGACGTCCGTCAGCAGGATGTGCTCCGGGCGGTCGCCGCGGTCCAGGCGGTAGACCAGGTCCAGGTAGCGGAAGATGCCGAAGACGACGAACGGGATCGTCACGCCGAGCCAGCGCGTCCCGAACTTGGCCACGGTGTCGGGCCAGAACGTATAGATCGAGTAGGTCGTCAGCACGGTGCCGGCCGTCAGCGCGATCAGGATGTCCAGGAGCTTCGACGAATAGGCGTCGATGGCCGGACGCGTCCCCGTGCCCGCCAGGTTCAGCTTCTCGTGGCGGCGCTTGCAGAGCCCCAGGAACAGCGCCAGCCACATCGCGCACAGGACCAGCCACGGCGAAATGTCCACCGCCACCGCCACCGACCCCGCAATGGCGCGCAGGACGAACCCGATGGCGATGACCATCACGTCGACCAGCGGAATGCGCTTGAGGCAGAACGTGTAGGCGACCTGCAGCAGGACGTAGCCGCCGACCGTCGCCAGCAGCAGCGGCGGCTCCGCACGCAACCGCCACGCCCCGAACAGCCCCGCCGCCAACAGCGCCAGCGCCGTCGCCAGCGCCGTCCTGCCGCCGACCTGTCCCGCGGCGATCGGGCGGAACTTCTTCGTCGGGTGCAGCGCATCCTGCGCCCGGTCGCGCCAGTCGTTCATGATGTAGATGGCGCTCGAGACGAAGCAGAACGCCAGCGCCGCCAGCAGCACCTTCCAGAACAGCCACGCCGACAGGTCCTGCCCCCGGTCGCCCAGCGCAAACACGAACGCCGACAGCACGACCAGGTTCTTCGTCCATTGCTTGACGCGCAGCAGGCGGAAGAACACCTTGGCCGAACCGGACCCCATCGTCCCGCCCCCCTACTCCGCCGCCGGGGCGATCCCCGGGCGCACCTTCACCTTGGGCGAACGGCGGAATCCGACGCGCGCCCAAAGCTTCCAGACCATCCACAGGGCCTCGTTGACGATGCCGCCGGACATCTTGGACTTGCCTTCGCGCCGCTCCTCGAACGTGATCGGCGCCTCCACGACCTTGAAGCCCTTGTGCCAGGCCGTATGGGTCATCTCGACCTGGAACGAGTAGCCGTTGGACTGGATGGAAGCCAGGTCGATCGCCGCCAGCACCTCGCGCCGGTAGCACTTGAAGCCGCCGGTCGGGTCGCTGAACGGCATGCCCGTGATCAGGCGGACGTAGAGCGCCGCGCCCGTCGAGAGGATCAGCCGGTTCAGCGGCCAGTTGATCACCCGGATGCCACCGATGTAGCGCGACCCCAGCACCAGGTCCGCGTCCAGGGCACGCTCGCGGAGCATCGGGACCGCCTTCGGATCGTGCGAAAAGTCGGCGTCCATCTCCATCACGAAGCGGTAGGCCGGGCGCTCCAGCGCCCAGGTGAACCCCGCGATGTAGGCGCGCCCCAGCCCCTGCTTCTTTTCGCGGTGCATCACGTGGATGCGCCCGTTTTCCGCCGCCAGCCGATCGGCGATCTCGCCCGTGCCGTCCGGCGAGCCGTCGTCGACAAAGAGGATGTCGGCTTCCGGGCAGGCCGCGCAGACGGCGGCCGCGATCGCCTCGACGTTCTCGCGTTCGTTGTAGGTGGGGATGACAACAAGGGTATCGGTGCTCATAGCGCCACAAGGCTACCCTCCGCCCCCCGCCGACGCAACCCCAAAGCGCCCGCGCGCGAGGTAAATCACGCAAAGGCCAGCAGCCCCGCCGCGCATCCCGCCCCCGCCACAAGCTGGAGCAGCCCGGCCAGGCCGACCAGCGAATCGTCGTAGCGCCCGCGGAACGCGCGGACGGCGATCCCCGCCGCCACGGGCAGCCCCGCCAGCCCCCCCGCCGCGCCTGGCGGGAGGAGGCCCGTCGCGGCGAACGCCGCCAGCAGCGCGAAGGCGGCAACCAGAAACCCCGCCGCCGCCGCCGCCGCCGCGTTCCGTCCAAGCCCCTCCACCCGGTGCGCCAGCGTCAGCACGCCCGCCGCGCGGTCCACCGCCAGGTCGCGCGCATTGGCAACGAACAGCAGCAGCGCGATCAGCAGCCCGAACACCGATCCCGCGGCGCACGCGCCCCAGGAAAAATGGCCCGTCTGCGCCAGGTAGCCGCCCTCGGCCATGCCCACGCCCATCCACGCAAAGACCCACGCCTCGCCCCAGCCGCGCCGCTTCGGGCTCGCGGGTCCGGCGCAGTAGGCGACCGCCCCGAGCACGCCCGCGGCGCCCAGCGCCAGCAGCATCCAGCCCGCCTGCACCGCGAGCCACGCCCCCCCGATCCCCGCCGCGACGGCGCATCCCCACGCCGCCCGCCACACCGCCCGCGGCGTCAAGG